>SLQK01000338.1 GCA_007131525.1 Nitriliruptoraceae bacterium
CCACGCCAGGGGGCAGCGTGTCCGGATGACCGGGCCCTGGCCCCCACACCGGTCGATCACCTCGACGGTGACGACGAGTACCGTGCGCCGGTCCCGTCCGATCGGCCACGGGACGGTGGCTGACACGGGCTGGAGCCGTCCGGAGGAGGGGACCCATGCCGATCGGCAGCGAGCCGGCCCACGCGAGCGTGACCGAACTGCTCGCCGCGCTGCGGTCCCGGGAGGTGGCGGCCCGGGAGCTGGTGGAGCTGTTCCTCGAGCGGATCGACCGCCTCGACGGCGAGCTCGGCAGCTACGTCGAGGTGACCGCGGAGCGGGCCCGGGCCGCTGCCAGCAGGGCGGACCAGCGGGCCGCTGACGGCGACCCGCTCCCCGCGCTCCACGGCATCCCGGTCGCGATCAAGGACCTGAACCTGTGGGAGGGCGTGCGCACGACGATGGGCACCCGCAGCCTCGCCGACTGGCTCGCGCCCACCGATGACACGATCGTGGCGACGCTGCTCGACGCCGGCGCGGTCCCGCTGGGCAAGACGAACGTGCCCGAGTTCGGGACGATCGGGCACACCGACACCGAGCTGCTCGGGGCCTGCGCGACGCCCTGGGACCTCACCCGCAACGCCGGCGGCTCGTCCGGCGGTGCGGGTGCGGCGCTGGCCGCCGGGCTGTGCACGGTCGCGCAGGGCTCCGACGGTGGTGGGTCGATCCGCATCCCCGCCGCGGTCAACGGTCTGGTCGGTCTCAAGCCCGCCCGCGACCGGGTCTCCAACGGGCCGGTGTTCGGT
Source organism: Nitriliruptoraceae bacterium (assembly GCA_007131525.1). Classification (GTDB taxonomy): domain Bacteria; phylum Actinomycetota; class Nitriliruptoria; order Nitriliruptorales; family Nitriliruptoraceae; genus T1Sed10-7. The sequence continues at coordinate 783 of SLQK01000338.1, forward strand.
GAGCTGGCCTTCGGGCTGAGCACCGGTGGCGCGCTGACCCGCTCGGTCGCCGACGCCGCCCTGCTGCTGGACGTCGTGGCCGGGTACGCGACCGGCGATCCCGGCATCGCACCGCCGCCGTCGCGGCCCTTCGCCGAGGAGGTGGGCGCCCCGGTCGGTCGCCTGCGGATCGGGATCGACCGCCAGGCGCCCCTGTCCCCCGACGGGCTCCACCCCACCGTCGCGACGGCCCTGGACCGCGCGGTGGCGCTGCTCGACGAGCTCGGCCACCAGGTCGAGGAGGTCACGTTGCCGGTCGATCCGAGCATCAGCGACCAGCTGCGCACGCTGTGGGCCGCCAACCTCGCCTCCCAACCCGTCGACCAGTCCCGGTTCGAGCCCGTCAACACCTGGCTCGCGGAGGTCGGCCACGCACGCAGCGCAGCCGAGGCCGCCGGCGCGCAGTTCGCGATCCAGGTGATGGCGCGCAGGGTCGTCGCGACCATGGCCGACCTCGACGCGGTCCTGCAGCCGGTCGTGACCGCCCCGTCACGCCCCAACGGCCACTACGCGGGGTGGTCGGGCGAGGACGTGTTCGCCGACCAGACCGCCTGGGTCGGCCTGACACCGGTGGCCAACCTGACCGGGCAGCCGGCGATCAGCCTGCCGCTGCACCACGATCCCGACCACGGCCCGGTCGGGGTCCAGCTCCTGGGGCGCCCCTGGGACGAGGCGGGGTTGCTGCGGCTGGCCGCCCAGCTCGAACAGGCCGCGCCGTGGCGGCGCGTGCCGTCCGGGTTCGTCTGAGGCGTCGGCACGTGGCGGCGCGAGGTGGCAGGCTCGGGGTCGCCCGACGAGTGACGCCCACGGCGGGAAGGCAGCCATGGACGCAACGATCCTGCTGGTCGAGGACGACGCCTCGATCCGCGAGCTGACCCAGCGTGGCCTCGAGCAGGCCGGCTTCACCGTGGTCACGGCGGCCACGGGCGACGAGGGCCTCACGCGGTTCCGGGCCGACCGCCCCGACGCCGTGGTGCTGGATGTCATGCTGCCCGGTCTCGACGGGCTCGAGGTGTGCAAGGCGATCCGGGCCACCTCGGCGACCCCGGTGGTGATGCTCACCGCCCGCTCCGACACCGTCGACGTGGTGGTGGGGCTGGAGTCCGGGGCCGACGACTACGTCACCAAGCCCTTCCAGATGGCGGAGCTCGTGGCCCGCGTCCGCGCCTCCCTGCGGCGCGCCAGCCACCGCGAGCCTGACCCGGACCTGCTGCGCGTCGGGCCGGTGCGGGTCGACATCGCCGCGCACACCGTCGAGCGGGACGACGAGCGCCTGGAGCTCACCCCGACCGAGTTCCGGCTGCTCGTCGAGCTCGCCCGCCACGCCGGCCACGTCCTGTCCCGAGAGCAGCTGCTCGAGCTGGTCTGGGGCTACGACTACCTCGGCGACTCGCGGCTGGTCGACGCCACGATCCAGCGCCTGCGGGCCAAGATCGAGCCGGAGCCCGGCGAACCCCAGCTGATCGAGACGGTGCGGGGCGTCGGCTACCGCGCCGTACGGTCGTGACCGCCCCCGCGTCGGCTGGTGCGACCGCCGGGCGGCGCGTCCGAAGCCGGCTGGTCCTGACCGTGGTCGGGCTGGTCGCCCTCGCCTCCCTGGCGCTGTCGTCGCTCGCCTACGTGCTGGTCGCCCGGTCCCTGGAGGCCGAGGTCCTCGACCGCGCGCTCGACGACGCCCGCTTCAACATCGAGGTGCTGGCCGCCGAACGCCTCGACGAGGTGGTCCGGCCCGGTGACATCGAGGCGTCCGGGCTGGCCGACGACTTCCAACGCCGGGGTGTGGCGGTCTACGTGGACCTCGGCGGCGAGCCCGGGGAGGACTTCGTCTCCGGGTTGGACGTCGTCACCGTGCCGGCGGCGGTCTCAGCCGAGCTCACCCGCGCGGTCGCCGAGGGTCGACTGGCCGCCGAACGCGTCGATCTGGAGGGGGTCCCCCACCTGGTGGCGGCAGCCCGGCGACCCCCCGCGGGTCCCGACTTCTACTTCGCCACCGACGTCAGCGACACCGAACGTGCCCTCGCCCAGCTCCGGCTCGTGCTGCTGGCGGCCTCGCTGGTCCTGCTCCTCCTCGGCCTGCTGGCCGGCCGGCGCGGTGCCCGGCTGGCAGGGTCGCTGGCCGACAGCGTCGCCGAGCTGACCGCCGCCCGTGAGCGCGAGCGACGCTTCGTGGCCGACGTCTCCCACGAGCTGCGGACCCCCGTGACGGCGCTGGTGCAGGAGGCGGACGAGCTGGCCGCCCGGGTCGACGACCTCCCACCTGCTGCGCGGCGGGTCGTGGAGCTGCTGGACGGGGACGTCCGCCGCCTGCGCGACCTGGTGGAGGAGCTGCTGGAGCTGTCACGGCTGGACTCGGCCGACCACACCGGCGACCTCGAGGTGGACGAACTGGACGTCGGACGGTTCCTGGCAGCGATCGCCGCTCGACGTGCGCCCCAGGCCGCCGTCGAGGTGCCGGAGGGGCTCCGGGTCCGGTCCGACCGTCGACGGCTGGAGCGCATCGTGACCAACCTGGTGGACAACGCCCGCGAACACGCCGACGCCGTCGGGCTGACGGTCACCGCCCGGACCGAGGACACGACGCTCATCATCGAGGTGGCTGACCTCGGGCCCGGCGTGGCCGACGACGAGCTCGAGCGGATCTTCGACCGGTTCAGCAAGGCCGACACCGCCCGGGGGCGCGGGGGCAGCGGCCTGGGGCTGGCGATCGTGCGCGCGAACGCGCGGGTGCTCGGCGCCGAGGTGGCGGCACGGAACCGGGAGGGCGGCGGGCTGGCCGTCACGGTCCGGGTGCCCGTGGAGGTTGTTGCCGAACCGTGACATGGCACGGACGTCACCGTGACCCCAGCCGGCGATGCTGACGGTGGGCGACCACCGTCCAGACCAGCCGCGACGGACGGTCCAGCCTCGCCCCCTGGAGGCGCATCATGCGACGTCCCGCGTTCCCTGTGGTCCTGACCATCGTGCTGTCGCTGCTGCTGGGCAGCTGCGGCGGCGGTGTCGTCGACGGGGGTCCCGTGGCCTCCGATGACGAACCCGACCCCACCACCGAACCCGAGGACCCGGCCGAGGAGCCCGCCGAGGAACCGGCGGAGCCGGAACCCGAGCCAGCTGACGAGCCCACCGAGGAACCGGCTGAGGAGCCGGCTGAGCCGGAGCCCGCACCCGAGCCTGACGATGCCAGCGTGAGCCGGGTTCGGCTCTACTTCATCGCGCCGGGCGGCGGCAACGCCGGTCGCGCAGACCCCTTCCTGGTCTCAGTGCACCGGGAGATCCCCTCGACGCCGCGGATCGCCCACGCGACCCTGCGTGAGCTGATCGAGGGTCCGTCCCGCGCTGACCGGGCCCTGATCGACGGCGTGTCGACCGCGGTGCCGGCCGAGACCCTGCTGCTCGGCGTCACCATCGATGACCGTGTGGCCACGGTGGATCTGTCCCGGGAGTTCGAATCGGGCGGCGGGTCCTTCACGATGCTCGCCCGGCTGGCGCAGGTGGCCTACACCGTGACCCAGTTCCCCACCGTCGACGCGGTCCGCTTCCAGCTCGATGGCCGGCCCGTGACCGTGTTCTCGGGCGAGGGCATCGTGCTCGACGGCCCCGTGTCGCGGGACGACTACCTCGACCTGCTGCCCGGCGTGTTCGTCGACACCCCGGCGGCCGGCGCGACCGTGCGGTCGCCGCTGCGGATCACCGGCCGGGCCGCGGTGTTCGAAGCGACGTTCCAGTACCGGCTCCAGGCCGCCGACGGCACCGTGCTCGCCGAGGACTTCGCGATGACCGACGAGGGCGCGGGCTGGGGACGCTTCGACGTCTCGATCCCCTACGACGTCGACAGCCGCCAGGCCGGCCGGCTCACGGTCTGGGAGTACTCGGCCAAGGACGGCTCGGTGCAGTCCCAGCGGGTCACCCCGCTGACGCTGCGCCCGTGACATGCCGGCACGCTGCGGCCGGTGGGGTCCGGAACCCCACCGGCCGCGTCATCGCTCGGTCGGGGCGGCACTGGCTCAGGACCGGCACACCACGACCAGGTGGTCGAGCGCCCCAGCGACGGGGACGTCCTCCCGCACCCCGGTGCGGCGGTCCTTCACCTCGACGACCCCGTCGGCC
>SLQK01000166.1 GCA_007131525.1 Nitriliruptoraceae bacterium
GCGAGCGGTGGAGGCGTACGGAGCCGCCCAGGCGATCGCACCGATGGCGACGGCGAGCAGCGTCACCCCCAGCAGCACCGCCACCAGCGATCGCCGCACCCGACACCCCCTGGACCTGTGCGTGCAGCATCGCACGCCATGCGGTCGTGGGGCTCGTCCCCGCGCGCAGCGAGCGCGCCTCGGCTCAGGGGCTGCGGCCGGGTCGGGTGCGACCACCCCAGGTGTGATCGACTGGGGGCCCGGTACCGGCCGGGCACCGACATCGAGGAGGTGGCGTGCCACGCGCCCAAAGGACAGTGACGCGGCGAGCCTGCCTCGCCGTCGACGACCGGGGTCGGTGAGCGCGACGTGACCACGGCCTACCTCGCCGCCGAGGGCTTCGAACGGGAGCTGGACGACGAGCTCGCCCGTGCCGGTGCCGTCGTGGCGGTCCGGCACGGTCGGCTCCTCGTCAGCGAGGCCCCGCCCGTCCACGTCGCCTGGGCGGCCAACATCTGGTGGGACGCGGAACGCATCCCGGTGACCTCGATCGGTCACGCCGCTCGTGAGCTCCGGCGTCGACAGCGCAACTGGGTGCCCTACCTCCCCGAGCACCGCGGGCGGGGCGAGCTCATCTCCGACAAGCTTCCCCACGTCGCCGCACGGCCGCTGGAGCTCGGTGAGGTCGCACCGGACGCGCCGTTGGGCTCGTGGACCCTGCTGGACCGCGACCTCGTGCTGGCCGCCGGCGACTGCTCCAACCCGTTCCCCAACGGCGTGGCGCGCTTCGTCGAGGACCGCGTCGGCCCGCCGAGCCGGGCGTACCTGAAGCTGTGGGAGACCTTCGCGCGGCTGCGTCGTCAGCCCGGGCCGGGCGACCGGTGCCTCGACCTCGGCGCGGCACCTGGGGGTTGGACGTGGTTGCTGGCCCGCTCGGGCGCCGAGGTCCTCGCGGTCGACCGGGCGCCGCTCGCGCCGGAGGTGGAGCGGCTCTCCAACGTGACCGTGCGGCAGGGCTCAGCGTTCGGACTCGACCCGGCCGAGGTCGGGCCGGTCGACTGGTGGTGCAGCGACATCGTCGCCTACCCGGATCGCCTCCTGCGCCTGGTGACGCGCTGGCTGGACTCCGGGCTGGTCCGCAACCTCGTCTGCACGGTGAAGTTCCAGGGCGCCACCGACCACGACGTGGCCGCACGGTTCGCGGCCCTGCCTGGCGCGCAGTTGTTCCACCTGTCGCAGAACAAGCACGAGCTCACCTGCGTCGTCCTCGACGCCAGCTGACCGTCGGCCCGTCGGGAGCACGTCGGGCGGCCGGCGCGCCCGGCTGTCGGGCGGGATGCCGTCGCCTGGGACTGGCCACCCAGGCGGCCGGCGACCGGCGCTGACCTGGGCCTTCGGAAGGGAGCGGGTGAGGGGAATCGAACCCCCGTTCCGAGCTTGGGAAGCTCGTGTTCTACCATTGAACTACACCCGCGGGGGAGCAGAACGTACTCGCTGGCCCACTTGGGTCGCAACGCGGGCCGGGTGGTCGACACGGCGAGACGGCGGAGGCGTGCATGATCCTGTCCGACGGCACCATCCGTGAGGCGCTGGCCGCCGGCCGCATCGGCATCGACCCGCTGCTCGAGGATGGGATCCAGCCGTCCAGCGTGGACGTGCGTCTGGGCTCCAGGTTCCGGGTGTTCGCCAACCACCGCTACCCCGTCATCGACGTCCAGCAGGAGCAGCCGGAGCTGACCGAACTGGTCGATGCGGGCGACGAGCCCTTCGTGCTGCACCCCGGCGAGTTCGTGCTGGGCTCGACCCTCGAGCGCATCACGCTGCCCTCGGACATCGTCGCGCGCCTGGAGGGCAAGAGCTCGCTCGCCCGACTCGGCCTGGTCATCCACTCCACGGCCGGCTTCATCGACGCCGGCTTCGACGGTGACGTCACCCTCGAGCTGTCGAACGTCGCCACGCTGCCGATCCTGCTGTACCCGGGGATGAAGGTCGCCCAGTTCGCCTTCTTCGCCCTGGACAAGCCGGCCGAGCGGCCGTATGGCAGCGGAGCGGCCGGGTCGAAGTACCAGGGCCAGGCCGGACCAACGGCGTCGCGTTACCACCTGAACCTGGTGCCACCGGCGTCGGGGCCGGAGGACTCCGCCCACTGACGCGGTCCCCGCGCGGGCTGTCGCGTTGGGGAAACTGGGCCCCGGTTTCCGGTGGTGAGGTTCCCCAACCCGGTCGGCTGGCAGCGCGGGGGGCGGCGGGGTGCGGCGAACGGTGGCGGCGACCGGCCGCAGCGGGCGGGGGCGAGCCGCCCACCACGTGCCTACGCTCCGAAGGGAAGGCTGCGCGGCGCAACCATCTACCGGCGCGCGCAGAGGAGCGATCATGGGCACGACCGCGACGACCCCGGACAAGGCCACCCGCTACGCACGGCTGCGTGGCTTCAACCTCGGTGTCGGGCTGATCCACCTCGTGCAGGGGATCGTGCTGCTCGCCCTGGCCAACGACCTGACCCTGCCGGTGCTGGCCACCTTCCTCGCCGACGACCCGATCCAGCAGCAGCAGGCCACCCCGGAGCTGATCTTCGAGCTGCCCATCGCGCTGCTGGTCGCCGTGTTCATCTTCTTCGCCGCTGCCGACCACCTCCTGATGGCGCTGCCCGGCATCAAGGACTGGTACGAGCGGCAGCTCGACAAGCAGGAGAACTACGCCCGTTGGATCGAGTACTCGATCAGCTCCTCGATCATGATCGTGCTGATCGCCGCCTTCGTCGGCATCTGGGACCTCGCCGCGGTCGTCGCCATCTTCGCGGTCAACACGACCATGATCCTGTTCGGGCTGCTGTGGGAACGCACGGAGAAGCCCGGCAAGGGCGCCGACTGGTCCGCCTTCTGGTACGGGACCTTCGCGGGGCTCGTGCCCTGGGCCATCCTCGGCTACTACCTCTTCGCCGCAACCGGTGAGGTGCCCGGCTTCGTCTACGCGATCTACGGCTTCCAGCTCGTGCTGTTCTGGTCCTTCGCGCTCAACATGGCCCTGCAGTACGCCCAGATCGGCCGCTGGAAGGACTACGTCTTCGGCGAGTACGTCTACATCATCCTCAGCCTGGCAGCCAAGACGCTGCTGGCGTGGCTGATCTTCGGCAACGTGCTGCGCAGCTGACCGCGACCGCCACCTCGCCGACACCGAGGTGGCACGGGCCGGCCAGGTCACCAGGAGCCGCCGCCACCACCTCCGCCGCCGCTGCCGCCACCACCGCTGCTGCCGCTGCTCGACGGCGCGGTCGTGGTCGCCGACTGGCTGGTACTGACCGCGCTGAAGCTGTTGCGGCTGGCCCACCACGCGCCGCCCGCAGCGCCGCCCGCGGCGGCACCTGCGGCGCCGGCGGTCAGCGCCTGGAGCACGGGACCGAAACGGTCGTACCAGGAGGCGGCGTGCCCGAGTGCGATCGCGTAGGGGAGCAGGCTGAGCGCCGGGTGGAGGTGGTCGACGCCGGCCTGACCCGCCGCCCAGTTGAGCTGCTCGCCCTCGACGGTGCGGACGAAGTGGTCGAAGGCCCGGGCCTGCCCAACGGCGTCCCGCCCTCGGGAGTTGAGGGGCTTGCGGTGGTGTGCCCAGGGCAGGTGCGCCAGTCCCCAGCCCACGACGACGACCGCCACCACGACGACCGTCGCCGGTCCCGGCAGGGCGGTGGCGGAGGTGAACAGCACCGCTGCGGCGACGGCGAACAGCAGGAAGGCGAGGAAGGCCGCGAAGCGGAAGAGCTGGCTCGCGAAGGGGCCGCTCTCGTCGTGCTCGAAGCCGTGAGCCGCGAAGACCCCCGTCGCTCGCCCGTTCAGCCGGCGGTTCACGTCGCTCACCCGGCTGGCGACGGCCGAGTCGTAGGTCCCGGAGAACACCGTGGGCCCGTGCTCCGGCACCAGGGCGTGGACGAGCTCGTCGTCACCCGCAGGCAGGATCGTGCCCGTCGGTGGACGCTCGATCGTGAGCGTCTCCGTCCCCTTGCCTCGCGAGAGCCAGCCGGAGGCGGGGGTGTGCTCGGAGCGGGTGATCAGGAGGCCACGCTGCTCGAGGTCGACGATCGTGGACAGCAGGAGATCCTGCGCGCTGGTCCGCAGCAGGAGACCAGCGACCTCGGGAGGTCGGAAGCCGTGGGGTGGCGCGGGTAGGGCGGTCGGCTGCGCACGATCGTGGATCGTGGGGTCCGTGACCCGGTCGCGGTAGTGGCGGCGTGCCGCGATGATCTCCCACACCACGATCGGCACCGCGAGCACCAGGGCCAGCAGGAGCGCGGCGACCGGCCGGGACAGCGCCCACGGACCGATCCCCCGGCTGCGGTCCAGCGCTGACGGGCGGTAGACGGGTTGCGGGGTACTGAAGGCCGCCGCCGGGAGGAGCACCGAGATGGTCGCCGACTCGCCGTCGTCGAAGGGGCCGACCTCGTAGGTCACCTGCTGTCCCTCGATGCGAGGTGGTGTGGCGCAGGGGGTGGTGGTGCGGCGTCGTCCGGCCACGCAGGCGGCCTCGGTGGCGGCGGCGGGCAGGTCCACCACGATGGTGGTCGGTCCGATCGTGGTCGGCCAGTCGTACCCGGGGGCGTCGACGCGGAGCTCGACGAGCTCAGGGGCGTCCTGACGCGTGATCGTCCACGTCGGCGCGGTGTAGGCGATCCGGTAGAGGTAGGTGCCCGGTGGCAGGAAGACCGCCGGATCCCCGATGCGGATCCGAGGACCGTGGTCGTGGCGCTCCTCGACCCACCGCCAGGGCTCCCCCGAGGTGCCGCGATCGACGCTGAAGTCGCGGAAGCTCCCACTGCTCGGGAAGGGCGCGCGTTCGTCCAGATCCCGGAAGATGCCCCGCCGCGAGGTGGTGAAGGTGACCTCCAGCAGCTCGGTCACCCGGGGGGTGCCGTCCGTCGCCACCTCGATGCGCTGGTCGAAGCGGTCGATCCGGAA
>SLQK01000280.1 GCA_007131525.1 Nitriliruptoraceae bacterium
ATCACCGACCCCGCCGAGGTCGCGCCCGAGGACCTCGAGACCTACGTGGCCTGGCTGCGTGCCCGCACCTCGAGCACCGGCCGTCCCTACGCCGCGAGCTCGCTGGCCCGGATCGTGGTGGCAGTCCGCGGCTACCACCGCTTCCTCGCCGCCGACGGGCTCGCGCCCACCGACCCGAGCGCCGGCCTCGGCACTCCCCGGGCCGCCCGCGCGCTGCCAAAGGCCCTGTCGGTCGCCGAGGTGGAGCGGCTGCTCGCGGCGCCGACGGGCTCCGGCCCCCTCGTGCTGCGCGACCGGGCCCTGCTGGAGCTGCTCTACGGCGCGGGGCTCAGGATCTCCGAGCTGGTGGGCCTCGACGTCGATGACCTGGACCCCGTGGAGCGGCTGGTGACGGTCCGGGGCAAGGGGGACGTGCACCGGCTCGTGCCCTACGGCGAACTGGCCGCCGATGCCCTGGACAGCTGGCTCGTCCAGGGCCGGCCGGCCACCGCACCGCGGGGTCCGGCGGTGTTCGTCAACGCCCGGGGGGGACGGCTCACCCGGCAGGGGGCCTGGAAGCTGCTCACCGCCCACGCCGAGCGGGTGGGGCTGGCCGACCGTGTGTCGCCCCACACGCTGCGACACAGCTTCGCGACCCACCTGCTGGACGGCGGCGCCGACGTGCGGGCGGTCCAGGAACTGCTGGGGCACGCCAGCGTCACGACGACCCAGATCTACACCCTCGTGAGCCGTGCCGCGCTCCAGGAGGTCTACCGGCGGGCTCACCCGCGCTCCGGGGGCTGAGGGTGTGGATCGTCGGGCCCGCGCGCGCTCCGGGGCCTGCGCCGGGCTGCCCCGGGCCTGCGCCGGGCTGCCCTGCTGCGGCCCTGGTCTACGCTCGGCTGCAGACCGGTGGCACGGGTCAGGACGTGCCGGTGGCGCAGGTCCGCGGCGGTGACGGCAGGGAGGCAGTGCCATGGACGAGGTGACCGGCGGGACCGACCTGGAGGTGCCGGTCCTCATCGCTCGCAAGCGCGACGGCGGTGAGCTCACGGCGGCGGAGCTGTCGGCGCTGGTCGGCGCCTACCTCGACGACCGGGTCGACGACGCCCAGATGGCGGCGCTGCTCATGGCCGGCGTGATCCGGGGGTTCACCGAGGACGAGGCCATCGCGCTGACGGACGTGCTGCTGGCCTCGGGCGACACCGTCGACCTGTCGATGCTGACCGGCCCGACCGTGGACAAGCACTCGACCGGCGGGGTCGGCGACACCACGACCCTGGTCGTCGCCCCGATGCTGGCGGCCGCCGGCTGCCAGGTCGCGAAGCTGTCGGGCCGGGGCCTCGGGCACACCGGCGGGACGCTCGACAAGCTCGAGGCCATCCCCGGCTTCCGGGTCGACCTGTCCCCGTCCGAGCTGCGGGCCCAGGTCCAGGACATCGGGCTGGCGGTCGCCGCCGCGACCGCCGAGCTGGTGCCCGCGGACAAGCGGCTGTACGCCCTGCGCGACGTCACGGCCACGGTCCCCAGCACGGCGCTGATCGCCTCCAGCGTGATGAGCAAGAAGCTGGCCGGGGGAGCTGGGCACGTGCTGCTGGACGTCAAGCACGGTGACGGGGCGTTCCTCACCGAGCCCGAGGCGGCCACCGCGCTGGCGGAGCTGTGCGTGCGGATCGGGACCGCCCGGGGGCGCCGGACCGGTGCGCTGGTCACCGACATGTCCCAGCCGCTCGGCGATGCGATCGGCAACGCCCTGGAGGTCGGGGCCGCCATCGACGTGCTGGCGGGCCGTCGCGGCGGTCGGCTCCGGGAGCTGAGCGTGGCGTTGACCGCGGCCGCACTGGAGCTCACGGGACGCGACCGCGAGGCGGCCGCGGCGCTGGCCGAGGAGGTCCTGGCCTCCGGGCAGGCCCTGGAGCGGTTCCGGGCCTTCGTCACCGCCCAGGGCGGTGAGGCGTCGGTGGCCGACGACCCGTGGGCGGTGCTGCCCGCTGCGCCGGTCGTGGCGGAGTGGCGGCCCGGTGCCGGGCATGTCACGGTGACCGGCTGCCGCCGGCTCGGGGAGCTGGCCGGGCGCCTGGGGGCCGGACGCCGCCGCGCCGGCGACACCCTCGACCTCGCCGTGGGGCTGGAACTGCTCGTGCGTACCGGCGACGAGATCGCCGACGACACCGTGGCGGTCAGGGTCCACGCCCGTGCTGAGGACGAGGCGGCGGCGGTCCTGGCGGAGCTCCCGGCGGTGGTCGCCGTGGGGGAGCAGCCCGTCGTGGCCCCGCCGCTGGTGCACGGCCGCGTCGGCCTGGACTGAGCCTCGGGCCGTCGCTGCCGCGCCGCCGCTCCAGGATCGCAACGATGTGACCTTGAGGTGGTCGTTTGGTTGCGATCCGGCGGTCAGGGGGCCGTCGCCGCGGACCGTCGCCGCTGGCTCCGGGCCGGGCCCGCCGCCGGGCCGGGTCAGCCGCGCTGGGCCAGCCCGAGCCGGTAGGCCTCCGCGACGGCCTGCGCCCCGGTCTCCACCCCGAGCTTCTGGTAGATGCTCGTGAGGTGGTTCTTCACCGTCTTCACCGACAGGAACAGATGATCGGCGATGTCACCTGGGCGCCTGCCCTTGGCCAGCAGGCCCAGGATCTCCCGCTCCCGGGCGGTCAGGCCCAGGTCGCTCGACACGGAGCGTCCGGCGGCGATGTCCATGACCCGGGTCGCGACACCCGAGCTGAGGTAGGAGCCACCGTCGCGCATCGCGCGCAGCGCGTCGAGCAGCTCGTCCACCGAGGCCGACTTGGACACGAACCCGCGGGCACCGAGGGCGACCGCACGCTGCAGGCTCCCGTCGTCATCGTGCATCGACAGGAACAGCACGGCCGTATCGGGGTGGGTGGCGCGCAGCTGCTCGGCGACGGCCAGGCCGTCCTTGCCGGGCATGGCGATGTCGAGCACCACCAGGTCGGGCTCGTGGGTGGCGACCAACTGCAGCGCGGTGAGCCCGTCACCGGCCTCAGCCACCACCTGCATCCCGGGCTCCGAGGCCACCGCCTTCACGATGCTCTGGCGGACCAGGGCGTGGTCGTCGACGATCACGACGCGCATGGTCATGAGGCGCTCCAGGTAGGCAGGGTCGGGGCCGCTGGGAACGATAGGTCGACCTCCAGCCCACCGCTGCCACCCGGCCCGACACGCAGTGCACCGCCGAGGCGCTCGGCACGCTCGCGCATCGAGTCCAGGCCGACCCCGCCGCCGGCGTGCACCGACGTGCTGCCGTCCTCGACGCCGACCCCGTCGTCGGAGATCCGCAACGACACCACGCCCGCCTGGGCTGCCAGACGAAGCTCGATCTGCGAGGCCCCCGCATGACGGAGGGCGTTGGACAGCGCTTCCTGTGCGACGCGGAGCGCCTCGTCCGCACGATCGGGATCGAGCAGGACGCGGTCCTCGATCGTCAGGGTGATCCGGGGTCCCCGGTCGCTGCGCAGGTCCTCGACGTGGCGTGCCAGGAGCATCCCCAGGTCGGAGGCGGCGGGGGCCCGCAGCCCGGCGATCGTCTCGCGCAGGTCGGTCAGCGCGGTGTCGGCGACCCGGGACAGCCGCACGAGCTCCTCCGGGTCGGCCTGCTCGGTGCGCCCGAGCAGACCCAGTTCCAGCTTGAGGTGGGCCAGGGACTGCGCGACGCCGTCGTGGAGCTCGGCCGCGATGCGCCGGCGGGCCGCATCCGCAGCTCGCAGCTGGGTCCGGTCGAACAACCGTGCGTTGTCCAGTGCCAGCCCACCGTCCTGGGCCACCGACTGCAGGGTGGTCCGGGCGGTCCGCGCCGACTCGACCGTGCCGAAGCCTGCCAGCAGGGCCGCCTCGGCTGGTCGTGCCGCACCGAGCGGCAGCAACCGCCAGTAGGGGGCGTGCCCGCAGGCGGTCGCCAGCGGCTCGGGCAGGTCACGATCGACGCGCAGCACCCTGCGGCGGTGCAGGAGCCGCTCGAGGTCGGCCATCCGGACGCGCACGCTCGGCCCTCGCGGTAGTCCGCTCGAGGCGTCGATGCGGGCGAGGTCACCGTCGCGCAGCAGCACCGCGCCGGCCCGCAGCCCGGGGATGCGCTGCAGCTCCGCCACGATGGCGGCGGACACCGTGGACGTGTCGAGGCCACCGGGGATCGACCCGGCCAGCTCGCTGAGTGCCTGCAGCAGGCGGTTGACCTGCTGCATCGCGAGTCGTTCCCGCACCGTCGGGTCAGTGACCAGCTGGCCCGCGCTGGCGGCGAGGATGCCGGTCATCGGCAGCGCGAGCGCCATCGGCAGCAGGATCCCCTCCGGCAGCGGGGTGGCGCCGTGGAAGGCCAGCGCGCCGACCACCAGCACGACGGCGAGCGTGCCTCCGGCGGCCAGGCCGGCCAGGGCCCCGCCGACCGTGGCGGTGCCGGCGACGGCCACCAGCAGGAAGGGCAGGAACGCGCCCACATCAGGCCCGGCGATCGCGGCCAGCGCTGCCGCCACCAACAGGTCCGCGCCACGCAGGTACCGGCCTCGACGTGCGAAGGCCGTCAGGACGACGTAGGAGGTCAACCCGAGCACCAGCTCCGCCCGCGCCGCGAAGCGGTCGTCGAGCACCAGCAGCACGATGGACAGCAGCGTCGCCGCCAGCCGCGCCCACCGTTCCAACCCCACGGCGGACAGCGCCTGCGCCAGCCGGTCGCCGGGACGCTGGAGCCACACCGGGGCCTCGCGCGTGCGTCGGGGCTCTGCCTGCAGGTCACGGACCTCCTGTGCCACCCCGTCCCTCCCCGGTCGCTACCGTCCGACCCTGCCCCGAGGGGGTGTCGCGGGTCGGCGGGCGCTGCCCGTCCCCAGCACCCTAGCCAGCGTCACCGACGACGAGGAGCATGACGGTCGGACCGCCACCACCCAGCGCCGCCGCTGCCCCGGACCGGTCCGATGATCGTGCGGGGGGCGCC
>SLQK01000043.1 GCA_007131525.1 Nitriliruptoraceae bacterium
GGCACCGACCGCCGTGGCGGTGGCCTGCAGGACCTCCACCAGCTCGTCACGGGAGAAGGAGCCGGCCAGCACCCCAGCCGCTCCGAGCTCACGCCAATCGCGGACGGGGTCGTCCTCCACGACGAGGACCGCGACACCGATCTCGGTCGCCTCGGCGATCAGGTCACGGTCGAGGCCGGGGACCTGCCCATCGATCAGGATCGCGGAGAAGGCCCGCCCCGACCGGAGACGGGCGCGCAGCTCGTGGATCGACACGCAGCGAAGGAAGTCGGCCGGGAGCATCGCGGCCGTCGACCACCGTCCGACCGTCCGGAACCACCCCGCCCGTGCGGGCGCGAGCCCGAGGAGGACGTAGCGCTCGCGCATCACGCACCTCCGCTGATGCCACCGGCCACCTCGCCGTCCGGTCGTGCAGGCTGGCGGAGGCGATCGATGCCAGCGGCGCCCCGCTCGTCGGTGGCAGGGTCAGGGCCGATGTCGGCGGAGCCCTCGGCGTCCTCGACGTCGGCGACACCTGCGGCGTCCTCGCCATCGTCGGGCGAGCGTGACGACTCGCTGGCTGCGGTCCCGGGCGCGATCGGCGTGGCCGGGTCCGGACGGGGGCCGACCTCCTCCGGGGTGGCCCGGAAGGCGCCCGGCGCCGGGTCGTCGCTCTCGGGGGTGGCAGTGGACCGGGTCACGAACACCTCGCCGGTGTTGACCGCATGGCCGAGCGCCTGGACGTCGCGGAGCGCGGACACGGCGACGGTCAGCGTCAGCTCGCTGCTACCGCCGAGCGGGCCACCATCGGAGGCGGCGACCCCGAGCAGCGGGGCACCCCGCACCACGAAGGCGGTGTAGGCCCCGTCACCCGACCCGAAGGTCGCGAGCACGTCGACCCGCTCGCCGGGCCGCAGGGCGCCCCCGACGGCAGCCGTGCGCGGCAGGGAGAACGACAGGGTCTGGGCACCGTCGGCGCCGCCATCATCGACCAACTGGGTCTGGGTCAGCAGGTCGCCCGGCTGCAGGGGCGCCACGACGACCTGGCCGACCAGCGCCTCCACCTCTGAGGCTGGCACGACGCGGGCCGCGACCTCGTCGGCCAGATCGAGGGCGATCGTGCCGAACCGCTCGCTGACCTCGGCCATGGACGCCAGCCGCGTGCCGGGCTCGATGGCCGCGGTCGCGACGACGTAGCGACGGGTCGGCGCCGCCGTGGCGTCGAGGTAGCCCGCGAAGGTCACGACAGCAGCCGCGGCGACGAGCAGTGCTCCGACCACGGCACGCCCGCCCGGCAGACTCCGTGGTGGCCGGATCGTGCGGTCCGCCCGGGTCCGGTCCTCACCAGGGGCATCGGGGCGTGCACCCGTTCCGGCCACAGCTGCGATATCGACCACCACGTCCCCCGTCGCTGACCACCCCGGGTGGCCGTCCGACACCTGAGCGTGCACGGACGCTAGTCGGAGTCACTGGGTCAGCGGACCGACTGTGCGGCCTGAGCGCCCGGTGTCGCGCGGTGGAAGAGGGTCGTGGACACCCGTCGAACCACCAAGTATCTTCGAGTCAAACTGGAAGGAACGAGATGGCGCAGGAAGAGATCAGCTGGCTGAGCACCCGGGAGGCCGCCGGCCAGCTCGGGATCACGACCCGCACGCTGTACCGGCTGATCGACAGCGGCCAGCTCCCCGCCTACAAGTTCGGTCGCGTGATCCGCCTCAAGCAGCATGAGGTCGAGGCCTTCGTCGAGGCGTCGCGCATCGTGCCGGGTGAGCTCGAACACCTCTACGCCGACAGCGGCACCGCCGACGACGAGGCCTGACCCGAGCCGTCGTCGGCGCGGCCGGTGCGGTCCCGCGCCGGCGTCTCAGGCCAGCTCGACCGGCCCCGCCACACCCCGTGCGCCGACCTCGCCCATCACCCACGCGCCCACACCGCGCTCCGCCAGCACCTCCAGCGCCCCTGCCACCTCGCTGTCGGGGATGACGGCCACCATGCCGACACCGCAGTTGAAGGTGCGCCACACCTCGTCGTCGGCGACCGGTCCCTGCTCCGCGAGCCAGCGGACCACCGCCGGCCACTCCCACGTGCCGGTGTCGATGCGGACACCGAGGTGGTCGGGTAGCACCCGCGGCAGGTTGCCCGGCAGCCCGCCGCCGGTGATGTGGCAGAACGCGTGGACCGCCACCTCGGGGTGGCGGATCAGCGCCAGGCAGTCGGGGGTGTGGATCCGGGTCGGCGTGAGCAGCACCTCGCCGAGCGGCGCGCCGAGCCCGTGGTCCGCCCGCAGGTCCAGTCCAGCGACGATGCGACGCACGAGGCTGTAGCCGTTGCTGTGCAGCCCCGACGAGGGCAGCGCGATGAGCACATCACCCTCGGCGACCCGGTCCGGCCCGAGGATCTCATCACGCTCCACCACCCCGACCCCGAACCCGGCCAGGTCGAACTCGTCCGCCTCGAGCAGACCCGGGTGCTCGGCGGTCTCGCCGCCGACCAGCGCGCAGCCGGCCTCGGCACAGCCGTCGGCGATCCCCCGCACCAGGTCGGCGACGCGGTCGGGATCGAGGGCGCCGACGGAGAGGTAGTCGTTGAAGAACAGGGGCTCGGCACCGGTGACCGCCAGGTCATCGACCACCATGGCCACGAGATCCCGACCGATCGTGTCCAGCACCCCGAGCTGACGAGCGAGGTCGACCTTGGTGCCAACCCCGTCGGTGGAGCTGACCAGTACCGGCTCGCGGTACCGGGCGGCGTCGAAGGCGAACAGCCCACCGAAGCCACCGATCCCGCCGAGCACCTCCGGGCGGCTGGCGCGGGCCACGATGTCGCCGAGCATGGCGACGCTGCGGTCAGCTGCCTCGAGGTCCACCCCGGCATCGGCGTAGCTGACCGGCCGTCGCTCGGAGCCGCCGGTGGCCCCGCCCGGGGCGGACGGTCGGGCCCCGGCGTCGTCAGCGGCCGGGGCGGCACGACCGCCGCCCGTGTCCTGGCTGCCCTGGGTGTCCACCTGGTCCCACTCCCTTGCGGTCGTACCGCCCGGTGCCCGGCACCACGGATGACGCACAGCACCCGTCGCCGCCCTCAGCTCTCCTCACGCGGCAGCTTCCAACGACGCCGCCAGGCCCGCTCCGCGTCGGCGAAGACGTCCAACGGCTCGATGACGTCCTGGACGGCGTCGAGCACCTCACCGAGCTCGTCGGTGTTCGCCGACACGTCGTCGACCTCGGTGCAGGCGCGTTCCGCCACCTCCAGGGCGTCGAGGCAGTCCTGCCACTCCTCGGCGAGCTCCGCCACCTGCCACCTCGGCATCCACTCCCTCGCGTCGGTGATGGAGCGGCGGACCGCATCGGTGCCCACGGTCATCGGCGCGGGCTGGACCCGGCCGGTGGGCAGGACACCGAGCAGGACGCGCCGACCGCCCTCGATCACCTCGGCACAGTCGAGGAACGCCCGCCAGGCCTCCTGGCGGTCGGTCGGGAGCTCGGGCTTGCGGGCGAACAGCGGCATGGCCGGGGAGTATCGCCGGCGCGGGCCCGGGACGCGAACCGCGGCCACCATCGCTCGCGCACCGTGGGAGGACCTGTACCTGCCACGGTGCGCGAGCAACGCAGCCGAACCATGCCGAAGGGCGAGATCAGGTCACCGCAGCACCACCCGGCCGCCCCGACCGGCCGCCCCGACCAGCCGACCGTCTCGCCCGCCCCGGCCGACCGGCCGACCGGCCGACCGTCACCGACCCAACGCACGACGGAGCGTGTCCAGCACCAGGCCCGGGTACCGCTCGATGTCCCACCACGAGAACCGCAGCCCCAGCGCGTACCCACCGATCGCGAGCGCGTTCTCCCGACGCTGGTCATCGTGCCAGTCGACCAGCGTGCCGTGGTGGCGTCGGGAATCCAGCTCGGCGTACACCCACTCAGGCAGCCACACGGCATCGAGGAGCCGCCGCCTCCCATCGCCGTCGATCACCGGGTGGTTCATCGCACTCGGGGCGAGCCCGGCGGACGTGGTGATGCGCAGGAACCGCGACTCGAGCTCACCGCGGGTGGTGGCCTCGAGCGGCGACAGCTCGTCCAGCACCCGCCGCAGCGCCGCCCGGCCCGCGAACCGCTCCCGACGTTCGAGCACCAGCCGAAGCCGCCCCGGGTCGACCTCCCCGCGACGGACCGCCGTCGCTGTCAGCTCCCGCAGCCGTTCCGGATCATCGAGCTCACCAGCGAGGTCACACAGCGTGCGCGCCATCGAGGTCACCCGCAACGGGCCGCGGGCAACCACCTCGGTGTCGGGGTCGAGCACACCGCGGTGCAGGCGGCGCCCGGCGCCTCCCGTGCCCGATCGCCCCGGGACCGTGAGGTGGACGGCGTCCAGGGGGAGGCCGTGCTCCAGACCGTGCAGCGAACCGGCGGTCCGGTGGGACAGCGCCGCGGACGGCCCGTGGCAGAGCTGCGCGGTCAACCACCTCGCCTCGCTGCTGTCCGCGACCGAGCTCATGACGTAGATGCCACGAGCTCGGCGCATGATCAGGCCACGCGCCAACAGCGCGGCGAGGCCGTCGGCAGCGATGCCAGCGTCGTGGGCCTGGGCAGCGGTGAACACCCCGAACTGGCGGTGACAGACCTTTGCGAGCCGGTGGTGCGCTGCCCGCTGGCCCGATCGGTCGGCTGGGCCGGATCGCACGTGTCGGTCGGCTCGGTCGGGCCGGTGGGCCGGGCCCAGTCGGTCGGATGGGTCCACGCGACGACCTCCGGAGCTCGCTGGGTTCGCGATGACGCGCGTCAGCGTGCTGGTACGAGGGCGGTCCGTGGGGATCGACCCAGGTGTGGCTGTGGATAGCTCAGCTTGATGCGGGACCGGAGGTGGCCACGGTGGGGCGGGCGCCGAGGTGGTGGCGCGGTTGCTTGCGCA
>SLQK01000306.1 GCA_007131525.1 Nitriliruptoraceae bacterium
GTTCTACCTCGCGCTCGAGGAGGCGGTGCCCCTGGCCGACGATCCGTTCCTGGCACGGCTGGACGAGCGGCAGCTCGGTTACGTCACGGCCGGGCGGAGCTACTCACGCTTCCGGCTGCTCGACCGTCAGGACCGGGGCGAGGAGGCTCGGCTGTGGTTGGACCGCTTCCTCGACCTCTCGCCCCCGGAGGCCTCAGGACCCCGGGATGTGTCACCGGCGGCGCGCCTGCTGCCGCGGCTGCTCCCGGGACCGACCGGGGAGCGCCCCGCCGCGGGGTAGCGGCGGCGCGCTCAGGTGTCGTCACGCAGCCGGAGCACCGCCCCGCCGTCGTCGGTGCGCAGCGGCGTGATCTGGAAGCGTGAGCCGGACTGGCGGCCGCTGCTCATGCCGTTGAGGACCCGGTGCAGTTCGCCGCCGAAGACCTTGGCGTCCGCGTCGCCGCTGTCGATGGCCCGTCGCACCGCCGCCCGCAGGTCGTCGCCCACCCGCAGCGACAGCAGGACGTCGCCCTGCGCGGCTGCCGAGGCCGACAGCCAGGCGCGGTTGACCGCCGCGACCGTGCCGTCGCCGTCGATCACCGCCACCGCATCGTCGAGGGCGTCGAGCACCGAGGACACGAAGGCGTCCCGGCGGGCCAGCTCACGGTGGACCGAGACCTGATCGGCGACGTCCTCCAGACCGCATACCGCTCCGATCACCGACCCCGATGCCACCGACAGCGGTGCCACCTCGACGTGGAGCCAGGCGCCCTCCTCGGTGCGGACGTCGAGACGGTGCTCCCGGCCGAGCTCGGCGGCCATCTGGATCACCTCGCGCAGGGCGTCGGCGTCGGCGGCGACGAGGCTGCGGAGGAAGCCTGGGCCGAGCAGATCGCTGTTGGTCCGGCCCAGCAGCGACGCGGCCCGGGCGTCGACGTAGACGCAGCGGCCGGTCAGGTCGGTGTGCAGCATGCCGGTGGAGCCCACGGCGCCGTGCCGGCCGAGCTCGCTGGTGACGTCGCGTTCGACGGCGACGTAGTGGGTGATGCGGCCGGTGTGATCCTGCACCGGGCTGATCGTCGCATGGTGCGTGCGCAGCGCGCCGTCGCGTCGCCGATCGACCAGCTGCCCCTCCCACACCTGGCCGCTGGTGATGGTGTCCCAGAGGTCCTTGTAGAAACGCTCGTCCTGGTAGCCGGAGGACAGCAGGTTGGGTGTCGACCCGATCGCCTCCCGCTTCGAGTACCCCGTGATGCGCACGAAGGCGTCGTTGACGTCGACGATCCGCCCCTGGTCGTCGGTGATGAACACCACGTCGCCACCGAGGTCCAGCGAGGTCACATCGATGTGGGGCGCACCGGTGTCCCGTGCGTTGTCTCGCTGCCTGTCGCCGGTCACAGGAACCTCCCTGGCTGCTGGCCCCCAACGTTAGGGCGCGCCGCCGGGGCGGTCACGCGTCGACGGGAGGATCGTGGACCGTCCGGCGGCCGCGGGCTGGCTCAGCTCACGGCGTGGAGCGGTGTCCTGGTCGGTGGCGCGGCCTCGGCGCTGCCCCGGCTCGGGACGTGCGCGAGGGCGACGGCGACCCCGCCGAGCTGCCAGAGGTGCCGCAGGTCGACGCCGAGGTGGAGCAGGGGGACCAGTCGGGACGTCGGACCCCAACCGATCGGGATCGGTCCGACGCGGCCCACACCCCGGTCCCCGAGGTCGATGATGCGTCCGAGCTCGATCAGGCGCGCCGGCCGCGTCGGTTGCCCCGTGGCCAGCGCTGCCGCGTTGCGCCCGGCGGTGGCGCCGGCCTGGCTGGCGATCTGGGCCGACATCGGCAGTAGCCGTCCGATGACGTCGCGATGGGCGGCGATGTCACCGGCCGCGAGGACCCGTCGCAGCCCGGAGACCCGCAGGTCGCTGGTGACGATCGCGCGGCCGTCCTGGGTCGGCGCCATCGGCAGCAGCTCGGTCGCGTCGGCTCGCCACCCCCCGGCCCACACGACGGTGCCGTCGAAGCGGCGGCCGTCACCGAGGACCACACCCCGCCGGTCGACCCGGGCCACCTCGGTGCTGAGGTGGAGGTGGACACCGACCTGCAGCAGCGCGGTCATCACGTCGTCGCCGAGCCGGCGTGGCTCCGCGGGCAGCAGGCGGCCGGCGATCTCGATCAGGTGCACCTCGATGCCCGGGCGGGCGGCGGCGACCTCGGCCGCGAGCTGGACCCCGGTGGCGCCGGCCCCGACGATGACGAGCCGGTCGGTGCGGGCCAGACGCCGTCGCAGTGCCAGGGCGTCGTCGGGGGTGTGGAGCGTCGCGGCGTAGCGCTCGCTGCCGGGCACGCTGCCGGCCGGCGATCCGGAACCGGCACTGACGACCACGGCGTCCGCGTGCAGCAGGGTGGCGTCGTCGAGGGTGACCGTGCCGGCCTCGTCGTCGATGCGCACGACCCGGCCGTGGACCACCTCGATGTCGGCCGCCACGAGCTCGCGCAGGGGTGCCCGTGCGTCGCTGGTCCGGAGCCTGCCGGCCGCGACCCCGGCCATGCGGGCCAGGAAGCCGTGGCGACCGTCGTGGTCGACCACCACGACCTCGACCTTGCCGCCGCGGCTGGCCGCGACCGCGGCGTGGCTGCCGGCGTACCCGGCGCCGATGATCACCACCCGCGGCAGGGGGGAGCGCAGCGGTGGGGGGAGTGAGCGGTCCTGCTGATCGGACATGACGGCTCCGCGAAGGGGCAGCGGGGAGGGGCGGTGGGACCCGCGGGGCCTCCCGGTTCGCTGCGGTGACCTGCCCAGTATCGCCGGTCGGGGCCGCGTTAGTCCACGGGGCGTGGCGTCAGTAGCTGATCCACGGGCGCACGGTCGTCGGTCAGCACGCGGGCGTCGCCGGTGAAGCGTTCGAGCTCGGCACCGGTCAGCAGGTCGTCGCTGCGTCCGCGGCGCGCGTTGGCCGCCGCGATCGCCTCCAGTGGGAGCGGCTCGTCGGCGGCGATCACCACGTAGTTGCCGCCCACGCCCCGTGTCCCGTCGGCGAAGGATCCCGGCCGTCCGAGCACCGCGACGTGGTCGAACACCGCGGCGACGGTGGCGATCTCCGCGCGGAGGAACCGCCGTGGTCCGTAGTCGATCACGTTCATGATGTAGACGCCGTCGGGCGCGAGCCGCACACGGACCAGCTCGGTGAACTCGAGCGTGGCGAGGTGCCAGGGGACCGCGACCCCCCCGAAGGCGTCACCGATGACCAGGTCGTGCTCACCCGGGGCGCCGTCGGCGATGGTGGAGCGGGCATCACCGATCCTGACCGTGATGTCGTCGCCGAGCTCGAGGCCGAGCTCGTCCTTGGCGAGCTCCACCAGCAGCTCGTCGACCTCCAGTACCTCGGAGGTGGAGCCGGGGTGTGCCGCGCGCAGGTACCTCGGCATCGTGAAGCCGGCCCCGCCGATGTGCAGGACGGACAGCGGCTCGCCGTCGGGGGCCATCGCCGTGATGACATCGCCGAACCACTGGGTGTAGGTGAACTCGAGGTAGGTGGGATCGTCGAGGTCGACGTAGGAGTGACGCAGCGTGTCCAGCCACAGGGCCCGTCCGCTGGGCCGGTCCTCGTCGGTGACGATGTAGGCGCAGTAGTAGGCGGACTCGTGTTCGCACGGATGCGACGCGGCGAAGGAGAAGGCGGCGGCCGCCAGCACGGCCACGGTGCTCCCGGCCGTCAGCCCGCGACCGCGCTTGAGTGCCAGCGACGTGCCGACACCGAGCAGCACCAGCAGCAGCGCCGTGACCCGCACCACCGGGCGCGTCGGGAAGGCGGCAACCAGCAGGAACCCGGTCACGAAGGTGCCGACGATCGCGCCGGTGGTCGACAGGGCCGACAGCCGGCCGACGACGCGGCCGGTCTCCGCGAGGCTGGCGAGCTGGATCTTGATCACCGCCGGGGTCACCGCGGACAGCACCGCCGCGGGCGCGAAGAACGCCAGCACGGTCAGCGTGGTCGTGGTTGCCGGTCCGGCCCCCCGCAGCGAGGTGCCGAGGCCGTCGAGGATCGGGATGGAGATGAAGGCCGTCGCGCCGCCGGCGATCAGCAGCGGACCGAGCAGGCCCTTGGGATCACGGGCGTCGGCGGCCTTCCCCCCGAGCCACGAGCCCACGGCGATGCCTGCCAGGATCACGCCGATGATGGCGGTGTAGGTCTCCAGGGTCGCGCCGACGTAGGGCGCGAGCAGTCGGGCCGCCAGGATCTCGAGGACCAGCACGGCGGCCGACGACAGGAAGACGAGCGCAGCGGCGGCGATGGGAGGCATGACCGCGGGAGGGTACGTCGTCGCGGCCGACCGGCTGGTCGCGGGCCGTAGCTCAAGTCCGCGCACCGGGGTGCCGATGGAACCCTGACGGTCGTCCGGCACTGGAGAACCGCCATGTCCGACGCGCAGGGTGGCCAGCACGCAGCCGCTGAGCCTGCCGACGCGGAGCGCATCAGTCGGCTGCTGCGCGCGCGTCGGGGCCGGCGGGCACGCTGGTCCTTGGCGGTCCGCTCGCGGGGAGCTCTGTCGGTCCGGCAGTTGCGGGCGTTCGAGCGCCTTCCGGATCGGGTTCAGGACCTTCACGTCCTTTGTCCTCGCTTTGTTTCGAGCTTGGCCTGGGCGCGAGTGGCGGGGCGGATGGCGTCCGGGCGGTTTCTGTGGAGGCTAGAATGGCGGCATTCAGGCCCCGATGGGGCGATTTCAGCAATCGACGTACGGAACTGGCGGCGACGACCTCGCCCTTATTGACGTAGGCCTCGTGGTTACGCTCGATCTCTCCGAGATCGTAAAGATAATTGACCATCAGGCCCGCGGATTCGGCAAGACCTTTGCGCGAGCGGTCGCCCAACCAGTTGATTCGTTCCAGCCGGGCGCCGTTTCCCAGGTGA
>SLQK01000192.1 GCA_007131525.1 Nitriliruptoraceae bacterium
GAGCCGGGACCCGCGCAGCGCCGTGCTGGCGGCGCAGCGTCGCCTGTACGCCAGCGCCCACCGGGTCGGGCTCGACCGCCGGGATCACGAGACGGCGCGGGAGGTGCTCGCGCGCTGGGAGCACGAGGGGTGGATCGACCGCGGTCACGGCAGGGTCGCCGAGGTGGTGCAGGCGGCCGCCTTCGACGGCACCCTCGACCCCCACCGCGCCACGACCGCGGTCGCGACGCTGGAGGAGCTGACGACCCAGCTCACCGGCCGGGTACGTCGTCGGGAGCGGCTGCTGGTGCCGGTGCGTCGCGCCGTCGCGGCGGCCAGGCGGAGCTGGGAGCACGGCCGCCAGCGCTGGCAGGAGCGCTGATCAGCAGCGACCCGGACGGCGCGAAAGCCCTGCGGCCGCAGCCTCGCCGATCACACCAGCTCAGGTGCGGTCGTCGGGTGGCACGAAGGCGTGGGCGTCATCGGTCGGAGCCCGGCGCGCCGACACCCCCAGGATGATGCCGCCGAGCAGGAGGAGGAAGCCGACGGCCGGTACGACGAGGTTCCAGGGGCCGGGCAGGAACCCGAGGGAGAGCACCGAGACGACCCCGACGACCACCATGACGAGGGCGAGCCGTTGCTGGCCGACCCGCGACACCCCGAGCTTGCGGCGGGCGCGGGAGGCGAAGCGCGGATCCTCCGCGGCGAGCTGTCGCTCGATCTCCGCGAGGACGTTCTCCTCGTGTTCGGAAAGCGGCATGTCCCCTCGACCCGTGAGTTCCCTTCGACTGTACCTACGCGTTCGGTCGGACGCACGGCCACGGACCGGAGCCGTGCCCGGTTCGACGCTCGGTGAGCGACGAGCGCGCCTGGCCGATCCGCCGCACGCTCCGCTCCGGGCTCAGCGGCCGACGAAGCGGGGCGCGCGAGCTTCCAGGTGGGCCGTGATGGCCTCGGTCACGTCGGGTCCCGACACGGCCGCCACCTGGGCCG
Organism: Nitriliruptoraceae bacterium; assembly: GCA_007131525.1. GTDB lineage: Bacteria > Actinomycetota > Nitriliruptoria > Nitriliruptorales > Nitriliruptoraceae > T1Sed10-7. Next base: position 973 of record SLQK01000192.1, read on the forward strand.
CGATCTCCGCTCCGAGCGCCGCCGTGCGGTCCCGGCCGAGGTTCTCGCGCACCAACCGCGGGATCCGGCGCACGCTGCCGGGTCCCGCCGCCCACCGCGCGGCGTGCTCGTGGGCGGCCTCCTGCGGGGCGTCGGCCGGCAACGCGAGCTCCGCGAAACCGATGCGCAGCGCCTCGTCGGCGTCGAAGGTCCGGGCCGTCATGGCCAGCTCCGTGGTGCGGCCGGGACCGAGCAACCGGGGCAGCCGGTAGGTGCCGCCGAGATCGGGGACCAGCCCCCATCGGGCCTCCAGCACCGCCAGGGTCGCGGTGGGGGCCACGGCACGCAGGTGGCAGGCGGCCGCGAGCTGGATCCCGCCACCGAGGCAGTGGCCCTCGATCGCGGCGAGCACGGGCACGTCGAGCTCCTCGTAGGCGGTGAAGGTCGCCTGGAGCCGGGCGACGAGAGCAGGATCGAGAGCAGGGGTCGGCGTCGTGCCGGTGGCGGCAGCACCGCCGTCGGCGGTCTGCTCGTCGCCGCCGGCGCCGGCCGTCAGCAGCCCGCCGAGGGTGGCCAGGTCCAGTCCGGCGGAGAAGGTGCCGCCGCGTCCCGCGACGACCACCGCGCCCACGCCGTCGTCGCTCTGGACGCGCGCGGCGCACTCGGCCAGCTGCGCGAACACCTCGAGGTCCATCGCGTTGCGCTTCTCGGGCCGGTCGATCGTGACGTGGGCCACCCCCTCGACCACCTCGTAGCTGACCTCTCCCACCCGGGCCCTCCTCACGTGGTTCACGATGACCGACACCGCGGCACTCCCGCCTCGAGCCTATGGCAGGTCTCGCTAGGCTCGGGCACCGACCGCCGCAGGGGGCCACGGATGCTCGAACGCGAGTGGGTGTCGATCCGTGACCCCGACGACGAGCACCGGCGCTACACCTTCGACGTCTCCTTCCTGTTGTCGTCCTACGTCTGCATCTACGGCGGAGGATGCGAGGGTGTGCACCCGGGCTCACAGGACCCCGCCATCGGCTGCTGCGTCCACGGCGCCTACCTGAACGAGGACGACGACCCGTCCACGCTGCAGCAACTGGTCGCCGAGCGGCTCGATCCTGCCAGCATGCAGTTCCACGCGATGGCCCTGGCCGACGGCGTCCTGACCGAGGACGAGGACGGCGAGGTGCTGACCCGGGTGGTGGACGGCGGTTGCATCTTCGCCAACCGGACGGGGTTCGCCGGCGGGATGGGATGCGCGCTCCACCACCTCGCCCTGGCCGACGGCCGGCACCACGCCACCTACAAGCCGACGGTGTGCTGGCAGGTCCCGCTCCACCGGACGATCGAGGAGCTGACCGCCAACGACGGCGGCAGCCTGGAGGTCCACACGATCGCGGCCTACGAGCGCGGCCACTGGGGCGACGGTGGCGCGGAGTTCGGCTGGTGGTGCCTCGACGACGACGTGGCCTTCGTGGGCCGAGATCCGGTCTACCGCTCCATGGAGGTGGAACTCAGGAGGATGGTGGGCGACGCGGTGTACGAGGAGCTGGCCGGCCACCTCGACGGCCGACGGCGGCAGCGCTCCCGGGTGCGGTTCCTGCCGCTGGTCTGACGCGGCGTCGGCGCACGCGATCGGTGCAGGCGATCAGGTGACGTCGTCGGCTGCCGCGGCGTCGGCTCGCACGCTCGTCCCGCGCGGCGAGCTGCTCGCTCAGCTCCGCGACCGTCGCGCGTCGGGGCCGTCCGCCGCGGTCTCATCGCGCGGACCGCGGTCCTCCCGACGTGGCGCCACCTCGGCGGGGTCGTCCTGGTCGTCGAGCAGGGCGGCGTAGGACACCCCGACCCCCTCGAAGCGCTCGGCGACCGAGTCGGCGATCCGCTCCACCCGCTCCCACCGCGGGTCGGCGAGCCGTGCGGCGGCCGCCGGGCTCGGCCCTTCCTCGGCGGCGGTGTCGAGGGTGAGCTGGCGGGCCCCGTCGCCGTCACCGAGGTTGGAGACCCCAACGCCGAGCAGGCGGACCCGGGCCCGCTCCAGGCGCAGCCCGGCCAGCAGGTCGAGCGCGATCGTGGCCACGTCCCGGGTCCGGTCGGTGGGGGCGGGCAGGGTGCTGGAGCGGGTGACGGTCTCGAAGGTGTCGAAGCGGACCTTGAGCGTGATGGTGCGTCCTGCGACCTGCGCGGCCCGGAGGCGCCGTCCGACGGTCTCACTGAGCTTCAGCACCTGACGTTCGAGCTCGGCCGGATCGTCGATGTCGTGATCGAAGGTGCGCTCCCCCGAGATCGACCGTGCCGGCTCCGAGGGGGTGACCCGGCGCGGGTCGATGCCCCGGGCGAGCTGGTGGAGCTGGGTGCCGAGCGCCTCTCCGACCACGCGCTGCAGGGTCCTGAGCTCGGCGTCGGCGAGCTGCCCCACCGTCCGGAACCCGAAGCTCATGAGCCGCTCCACGGTCCTCGGCCCGGCGCCCCACAGATCGCTGACCGGCAGCGGCCGGAGCCGCGCGACCACCTCGTCGGCGGGCCAGTGGACGAGCCCGTCGGGCTTGGCCCGGTCGGAGAGCAGCTTGGCAACCGACTTGGTGGGCCCCACGCCCACCGAGCAGGGCAGATCGACCTCCGTGCGGACGCGGGCCCTGATCAGCTCACCGATCTGCGGTGGCGCACCGAACAGGCGCACCGCACCACCGACGTCCAGGAACGCCTCGTCCAGCGACAGCGGCTCGACCAGCGGGGTGATGTCGGCCAGGATGGCCATGACGTCGCGGGACACCTCGCGGTAGCGGTCGAAACGGTTGCTGACGATCACCAGGTCCGGGCACAGCCGTCGGGCGCGGACCATGGGCATGGCGGAGTGGATACCGAACCGGCGCGCCTCGTAGGACGCGGCCGCCACGACCCCGCGACCACCGGCACCGCCCACCACCACGGGCCGGCCGCGGAGCGCGGGGTCATCCCGCTGCTCCACCGACGCGTAGAACGCGTCCATGTCCACATGGAGGATCGGCTCAGGATGCCGTGGCTGCATGCCGCCACCTCCTCCGGCTGCGGGACGCCGGACCGAACGGGCGTTCGCCTTGAGGGTAGCGTCGGGTGCCGCTCCGGTGCAGGGTTGGCCCCTCGGGTGCGCGCTGCGTAGCGTCGGTGCCCGCTGGGCCCGCCACCGCGCTGTGCCCGCTGCCCCCGCTGCGCCCGCCAGACCTGCTGCGCGCGCTGCCCCCGCTGACCCCGCTGCGCCCGCCCCACCCCACCACGCCTCCTGCCCCCGAGCGACGGAGCCCCCCGTGACGATCGCGTCCACGCCCGACCACGTTGCTGCCGCGGTGCCCTCGATCGGGGCGGCCGCGGCCCGGTGGATCGACCACCTCGGCGGGGGCTGGGTGGCGCCCGCGTGGGAGGAGCCCAGCAGCGGGTTCGCCACCCGGCAGGCCCGGTTCGCCGGCGGCGCCAAGCTCGAGCTGCTCGAGCCCCGCTCCGATGAGAGCTTCGCCGCCCGCTTCCTCGACCGCTACGGGGCGCGCATCCACCACGTGACCCTGAAGGTGCCGGCCCTGCTGCCGGCGGTCGCCACGCTCGAGGCGGCCGGACTCGCCCTGGTCGACGTCAGCGCCGAGGGCGACTACTGGCACGAGGCCTTCCTCGGGCCCTCCCAGGTCGGTGGCCTGATCGTGCAGCTCGCGTGGTCGAAGCACGACGACGACGGCTGGGCCGCCGCCTTCGGAACGACGCCCCAGCCGCCCCGCCCCGACGCGGCACAGCTGCTCGGCCCGCGGCTCGCCCACCCCGACCTCCAGGCTGCGGCTCGGGTCTGGCAGCTGCTGGGCGCCGAGGTGGCGCGCGACGACGAGGTGCTCACGGTGCGGTGGCCGGACGCACCGCTGGACATCGAGGTGGTGGCAGGCGAACGTGCGCGGCCGCTC
>SLQK01000178.1 GCA_007131525.1 Nitriliruptoraceae bacterium
CGGACGAAGGGCAGGCTGCATGTCCCGGGTCAAGCTGCTGTCGGGGATGGCCTACGACCTCGACACCTACGCCACCACCGGGGTCGCCGACCCGGTCATCCGCGTCAAGGGCGAGCTCCCGGCGGGGTCACAGCCCGTCGTGGTGAACCGGGTCTACAAGGGCCCGCAGGGGGTGTACGAGGAGGTCTTCGTCATCGCCGATCCTGACGGCGAGGTGATCTGGGAGTCGCAGCCGCGGGTGCTGGAGCTGCGCGGGGAGATGTTCGAGGACCTGTTCCGGACCGAGCTCAGCGACCGGGTGGAGATCACGAGCCTCGCCGAGCACACCCTCGCCTTCTACCTCGATGGGCAGCTGGTCGGCCGCGTCCCGGTGTTCATCGACGCCCCCGAGTCGGTCCAGGCGGCAGGGGTCCTGCTCGCGGCCTCGGAGACGGCTCTGAAGAAGGGCTCGATCTGCTGGCTCGGCATCCCCCAGCCCGACGGCTCCGAGCTGACCCGCCCGGCCTGGTACGTCCAGCAGGGCCAGCAGCTGTTCGTGCTCAAGGGCCCGAAGGAGCAGGAGCTGCCCGGCCTCGAGCACGCCCGCGAGGTGACCGTCACCGTCAAGTCGAAGGACGTCAAGGCCACCATCGGCTCGATGCCGGCGGCGGTCCGCGTGGTCACCGACGAGCAGGAGTTCGAGCGCGTCGCCACGATGGGCATGGGTACCCGGCTGAACCTGCAGGACGGTGAGGCGGCGCTGCAGCGCTGGAAGGACACCTGCACGCTGGTCGAGCTCACGCCTCGGGGCTGACCGAGCTTCGCCGGCGGGTGAGGAGCAGCAGGACCCCGCCGGCGAGCACCGCCAGCAGCGCCGCGCCGACGAGCAGCGTCGCCGTGTCGACGGCCAGCGCGGACCACCACGACGGCGGCTGCGAGGTGACCGAGAACCGGCGTTCGACCCCGGGCTCGAGCACGATCCTGACCGTGGAGCGGTCCACCGCCACGCCGTCGTGGCTCGCGAGACGCCCAGGCATCTCCACCTCGACGGCCGCGGTGACCGTCTCCTCGACGAGCTCGGCCAGTGCCGCCTCCTCCTCCCCCACCGCGACACCGTCCACGGCCAGGCCGACGGTGCGCGGGGGCCGGAACAGGGCCGCGCCCGAGACGCTCGCGCCGCCCCGCTCGTCGCGGTCGACCTGCAACGCCAGCTCCAGCGCCGGATCGTCGGCAGCCAGGCCCGCGGTCAGCTCCTCGTAGACCCGGAGCAGCTCGTCGTCATCGGCGACCTCACGGCTGACCGAGACGCGCAGCCCACCATCGTCCTCCCGCAGGCGCGTGAGCTGCCAGGCCGGGTCCGCCGCCACCGCTGCGCTGAGCTCCGCCGTGGGGTCGACCCCGAGCGCGTCCAGTTCGGCCAGCAGGCGGGGATCGAAGCGCACCGACACGCCGGCCGTCGCCGAGCCATCGGGGTGGAGGGTGATCGGAGCGACCACCTCCATCCGGCAGCCGGTGAGGAGCAGCAGCGCCAGGGCCAGCAGCAGCACCGGCACGGAGCGCGACGTGGCGCGTAGCATGCGGGCGATAGGGGACCCCACAGGAGTCGAGGACGCTCGAGGCTACCCCTCGCGGACCACCACCCGACCATGGAGCCGGAGCTTGAACCACGACGATCCCGGGGCGGGCCTCGAGGCCCCGCCACCCCCGCCCCAGACGGGCCGCCGCCGGCTGCTGGGGCAACTCCTGCTCGACGCTGGCGTGCTCGAGGAGGCGCAGCTCCAGGAAGCGCTGGCCAACAAGGCGCCCGGGGAGCGCATCGGCCAGACCCTGATCCGTCTCGGCATGGTGGACGAGCTGGAGGTCGCCCACGCCCTCGCCGACCAGCTCGGGCTGGATGTCATCGACCTGACCGGCATCACCCCCCACCCGCTGGCGGTGGACCGGGTCCCGGCACGGCTGGCCGAGCGGCACCAGCTCGTCCCCATCAGCCTCGAGAGCGGGCTGCTGACGATCGCCATGGCCGACCCGACGGACGTCGTCGCGCTCGACGACATCCGCGTCGTCGCCGGTGTCCGGGGTATCCGGCGGATGGCAGCGGCTGCCTCGGACGTCGACCGGCTGCGGCGGCGCGCCTACCGGGCCGACGCGCAGCAGGACGCCATCCAGGAAGCTGCCGCCCCCGAGGAACAGGACGACGACGAGCAGATCGAGGAACAGCCGGTCGTCAAGCTCGTCACCTCGATCCTCGACGATGCGGTCACCTCCCGGGCCAGCGACATCCACGTCGAACCCCACGCGCGCGGCGTGCGGGTCCGGCTCAGGGTCGACGGTGTCCTGCGCGAGGCGATGGACCTCCCCCGCTCCCTCGGCCGCCAGGTCACCTCGCGGCTGAAGATCATGGCCTCGATGGACATCGCCGAGCGACGGCTCCCGCAGGACGGGCGCGCTGCCGCCAAGGTGAACGGCCAGGTGGTCGATCTGCGGGTCTCCACCATGCCGACCCTCTACGGCGAGACCGTGGTGCTGCGGGTCCTGCCCCGCGGCTCCGACCTCGTCTCGCTGGAGGAGCTCGGCCTGTCACCGGGCTCGCGGGACCTGCTGACCGACGCGTTGCAGCGCCCCCAGGGTCTGGTGCTGGTGACCGGGCCGACGGGCTCGGGCAAGACCACCACCCTGTACGCCGGGCTGGCCGAGGTGTCCGACGTCACCCGGAACGTGCTGACCCTCGAGGACCCGGTGGAGGTCCAGCTCCCCGGGGTGAACCAGACCCAGATCGAATCGCGGATCGGGCTGACCTTCGCCCGGGGCCTCAGGACGGTGCTGCGTCAGGACCCGGACGTGGTGCTCGTGGGCGAGATCCGCGACCAGGAGACGGCCCAGCTGGCCGTCGAGGCCTCGTTCACCGGGCACCTGGTGCTGGCCACCCTGCACACCAACAACGCCCCGTCAGCGATCGCCCGCCTCGTCGACCTCGGTGCCGAGCCGTTCCTGATCGCCTCGTCCGTCCTGCTCGTGCTCGCCCAACGGCTCGCCCGCCGGGTCTGCGACGGGTGCGCTGTCCAGGACCGCCCGGAGCGCAAGGTCCTGGAGCGGCTGGGACCACCGCCGGGTGGCTACGACGCCGCCGGGCCACCACGCTTCCGCGTCGGCTCGGGGTGCCGGCTGTGCGAGGGCAGCGGCGAGGTCGGACGCGTCGCCATCACCGAGCTGCTCGCGGTGTCGCCGGCGCTGCGCGAGCTGGTCATGGAGCGGGCCACGGAGCGGCGGCTGAGCGACCAGGCCCGACACGATGGGCTGGTGTCGCTGCGTGAGGACGCCGCGGCCCGGGCATGGAAGGGCGAGATCACCGCCAAGGAGGCCCTGCGGGTGACACCGGACGCCGTCTGAGGCGGCTGTCGCTACCCTCGGCCCGGCCGCACCCGACGCCGTCGACGGAGCCGCACGTGCCCACCACCGACCAGATCATGGAGGTCCTCGCCCAGGTCGAGGACCCGGAGATCAACAAGCCCATCACCGAACTGGGGATGGTCGAGGACATCGCCGTCGAGGGCTCCCGCGTCGGCGTGAAGATCAAGCTCACGATCCCCGGCTGCCCGCTGAAGGACCGGATCACCAACGACGTGACCGCGGCGGTGCTGCAGCTTGAGGGCGTGGACGACGTGCAGGTGGTCTTCGGTTCCATGACCGACGAGGAACGCCAGAAGCTCTCCGCCGACCTGCGTGCCGAGCGCGGCGCCGCGAACCCCGAGATGGAGATCCCCTTCGCCCAGGCCGACTCGCCGACCAAGGTGATCGCCATCGCCTCGGGCAAGGGCGGTGTCGGTAAGTCCACCGTGACCGTGAACCTGGCGGCGGCGCTGGCCAAGCAGGGGCTGCGGGTCGGGGTCCTGGACGCCGACATCTGGGGCTACTCGGTCCCGCGCATGTTCGGGGTCTCCGGCAAGCCCGTCGCGTTCGACGGCATGGTCATGCCGCTGCAGGCGCACGGCTGCAAGGTCATCTCGATCGGTTTCTTCACCGACCCCGACCGCTCCGTGATCTGGCGCGGCCCGATGCTGCACCGCGCGCTCCAGCAGTTCCTCGGCGACGTGCACTGGGGCGACATCGACTTCCTGCTGTGCGACCTGCCGCCGGGCACCGGTGACATCGCCATCTCGCTGGCGCAGATGCTGCCGAACGCGGACATGCTGGTGGTGACCACACCACAGCAGGCCTCCCAGAAGGTGGCCCTCCGCGCCGGCAAGGCCACGGAGCAGACCGGGATGAAGGTCGCCGGGGTGATCGAGAACATGGCCGGCTTCACCGATCCCGACAGCGGCACGACCCACGACATCTTCGGCTCCGGCGGAGGCGACGAGCTCGCCGCGGCGCTCGAGACCGACCTGGTCGGGCGCATCCCGATCGATCCGCGGCTGCGCGAGGGTGGCGACGCCGGCGTGCCGCTGGTGGTCTCGCACCCGGACGTCCCGGCCTCGCAGGCCATCCTCTCCGTGGCGGAGCAGCTGTCCGCCCGGGCCCGCTCGGTCGTCGGTCGGAGCCTGCCCCTGACGGTGTCGTGAGCGGAGCTCACCGGTCGCGGGTGCCCCGCCCGACGTGCGTCACCGGTCCCAGCAGCGCACGGGCGGCGCGGGCGGCGAGCACCCCGACCCCCAGGCCGGCCAGCACGTCGCTCGGGTGGTGCACCCCGACGTAGCAGCGTGACACGCCGACGGCGGCCACCCCGCCGGCCAGCACCAAGCGGTGGCGGCGCGACAGCTGCGGCGCCACCCCGGACGCCATGGCGGCGGCGACGGCCGCGTGGCCGGACGGCCACGACGATCCGGCGGGGGGTGCGACCAGCCGCGTCGCCGTCGCCGCCTCGTAC
>SLQK01000200.1 GCA_007131525.1 Nitriliruptoraceae bacterium
CTGGTCGGTGATGTGGGTGAAGCCGCCCGAGACGATCGCCACGGTGTAGCCCAGCCGCTTGAGCGTGCGCACGAAGGTGCGGGCGCCCGGGGTGAGGCGGACCGTGTCACCGACCTCCTCGAGCACGCTGGCCGGGGTGCCCGCCAGCCGGGCGACGCGCTCCCGCAGCGAGGCCTCGAAGTCGAGCTCGCCGGCCATGGCCCGGGCCGTGATGTCGGCGACCTCGTGCTGGCAGCCGGCCCGGGCGGCCAGCAGCTCGATCACCTCGTCCTGGATCAGGGTGGAGTCGACGTCCAGGACGACCAGGCGCTTGGCCCGCCGCTCCAGGTTCTGGCGCTGCAGGGACACGTCGACCCGGTGCTCCTGGGAGGCGTCCACGAGGGCCGACCGCATCCGGTCGAGGTCACCGTCCAGCACGGTGAACTCGAAGGCGGTGACGGGCTGGCGGGCCAGCCGGACGATGCGGTCGATGTTGCCCCCGCCCGTCGCGATCGCCCCGGTGACCGCCCCCAACGCTCCGGGGGTGAGTGGCTGACCGATGACGGTCACGACGGAGCGCAGCGTCGGCGGTGGGGGCTCAGCCGCCTCCACCACCTCGAAGTCCAGCTGCAGCCGGTGTTCCCAGCCGTGGAACAAGAGCTCCTTGAGCACGTCGTCGGAGCCGCCGAGCCCGATCGACAGGTCCAGGGTGAGGCGGCCGCGGACGACCACCTGCTCCATGTCGTAGAGCTCGGCCCCGGAGGCATCGAGCACCCCGAGCAGCCCGGCGGTGATCCCCGGGCGGTCTCGGCCGGTGCAGCGCACCAGGATCGTCCGCGTGTGCTCCTCCATCTCGGTGAGCCTAGCGGTGGGGTGCCACGTGCCGGTGGCCGTGAGCGGCGGCCCGATGGTCGAAGGCTGCGCGGCGGTGGCCGTAGGCTGCGCGGCCATGGTGACCTCGAACCCCGCCCTCGACCAGCTCGGCGGCAACCGCCTCGCCGGGCTGCAGGAGCTCGCGAACCGGCTCCGATCCGACGGTGCGCCGCTGTACGACTTCGCGATCGGCGACCCCGACGAGCCGACCCCCGACGTCATCCGCCGCGCGCTGATCGACGCGGTCGGGCCCGTCAGCCGCTACCCCACCGCGGCCGGCCAGCCCGCGCTCCGGGCTGCCGTGGCGGCGTGGTTCGGCCGCCGGCACGGTGTCGATCTCGACCCCGACACCGAGGTGGTGCCGAGCTCCGGCAGCAAGGAGGCGATCTTCCACCTGCCCCTGGCGGTGCTCGATCCCCACGGTCCCCGCCGACACGTGCTGTGGGGTGAGCCCGGCTACCCGACCTACGCCAGCGGGGCGGTGTTCGCGGGCGGGGTGTCCGACCCGGTCACGCTGACGCCGGAGGGCGGCTGGCGACTGTCGCTCACTGACCTGCCGGCGGCGCGACTGCAGCGGGCCTGCATCGCGTGGCTGAACCACCCCCACAACCCCACGGGCGCCACCGCCGACGTGGGCTGGTACCGCGAGCAGGTGGCGGTCGCCCGCGCGCACGACCTGCTGCTCGTCTCCGACGAGTGCTACCAGGAGATCTGGTTCGACGAGCCGGCGCCGTCGCTGCTGGAAGCCTGTGACGGGGACCTTCGCGGCGTGCTGGCCGTCGTGTCGCTGTCCAAACGGTCCGGCATGACCGGCTACCGCTCCGGGGCGATCGTCGGCGACCCCGAGCTGATCGCCCGGCTGAAGGTGCTCCGCCCCCACGTCGGGACCGCCTCCCCCGACTTCGTCCAGTCCGCCGCGATCGCCGCCTGGAACGACCAGACCCACGTCGAGGAGCGGCGCGGCATCTTCCGCGCCAAGCGCGAGGTCCTGCTCGACCACCTCGCCGAGGCCGGCATCGAGGTGTCGGGATCGGCCGCCACCTTCTACCTGTGGTTCCGTGCGCCCGGTGGCGACGACGCGGCCTACGCGCAGGCCCTGCTGCGGGAACGGATCGTCGCCTCGCCCGGACGCGCCTTCGGCCCGGGCGGGGCGGGGTGGCTCCGGCTGGCACTGGTGCCGAGCGTGGAGGGCTGTCGGGCGGCGGTCGCCGCCTGGCGGGCCGCGATCGAGGCGGGCCGGTTGCCGAGCGACTAGCCCTGGCCTCGCTCCACCCGACGCAGCGCCCGACGCTCTGCCCACCGGGCCTGGTAGCGCTGCACCGCGCTGGCCGACAGCCCACCCATGTAGACCAGCGCGAACGCGACCAGCGCCAGCGCCAGGGCGAGGAGGGCCTCGGTGCCCACCGGGGCGCCGAGCTCTGCCGAGCCCCCGACACCGGCCTCGGACGGCCAGGGCCACAACACCCGGACACTCCCGACCATCAGGCCGATCAGGGCCGCGAGTACCAGATCGTGGGCCCGGGCGAGCAACCAGTTGAGGAAGGTGGAGAACGCCGCGAGGCCGAGCACGCAGCCGATCGCGAACAGGATCAGGATGCCGAGGTCACGGTCGGCGGCCGCAGCGATCACGGTCGGGTACAGCCCCAGGATCAACAGCAGGAACGAACCGGACACACCCGGCAGGATCCACGCGGTGACCGCGATCGCCCCGCCGGCCATGATCAGCAGCAGGTTCGGCTCCTCGATCGTGCCGGGCGAGAACCCCAGCCCGATGAAGCTGAGCGCCGCGGCCGCGACGACCACGAGGAAGTGGCGCCCGCGCCCCTCCCGCAGGCGTCGTCCCGCGACGACCGCAGCCCCGAGCACCAGCCCGAGGAACACCGACGACATCTCGACCGGTCGGGTCTCCAGCAGCTCCCGCAGGGGGCCGACGACGCTGAACAGCACCCCGGCCATGCCGACGCCGAGCACGATCAGGAACACCCAGTCGATCACCAGCAGCGCCCGCCATGCATCCCGGGGCCGGGCGCGCACCAGCAGCGACAGCGTCCGCGCGCCCTGGCGGATGTTGGCGATCAGCCGCTCGTAGATCCCGGCCACCAGGGCGACGGTGCCCCCGGAGAACCCGGGGACGACCTCCGCCGCCCCCATGACCCCCCCGGTGACGAAGGTGCCGAGCAGGGCAGCCGGACGGCGCATCGGCGCCATCGCCTCGAGCGGGCGCTCGGCCACGAGCTGCTCCATCGGCAGCTCGCCGTCGGGGATCCCGTCGAGCGGGTCGAGGGAGATCGGGCCGTCATCGGGCTCCGCGGCCTGCTCGGCGGCCTGCTCCGCGGGCTGCTCGGCGGGCTGCTCGGCGGGCTGCTCGGCGGCCTGCTCCGCGGGCTGCTCCGCGGCCTGGTCGGCGGGCCCATCATCGACACCCTGGGGGGCCACGTCCGACCTGCCGCCAGCCACCGGGGCCGCGTCGGTCGTCGCGGGTTCCCCTTCGGGGGGACGCTGCGCCTCGTCCTCCGCCATGCCGACCTCCTGTCGGCCGCAACGCTACCTCGACGCGCGCCGACCGGACATGGTGATGACCGCACCTGCGAGAAGCAGCGACATACCGCTGCAACTCGCACACCTGTCGGGCAACGGACCCACCGCGACCCGACCACCCGCGAGAAGCAGCGACATACCGCTGTTTCTCGCCGGGGGTGCGCCGGGGGTGCGTGGCAGCGCAGGAGCCGGGCTGCAGCCCCCGCTGAGGGAGCCGTCAGTCGCCGAGCAGGCCCGTGAGCTGCTTGACCGACGGCACCCGACCGCTCATGACGACCTTGCCGTCGACGACCAGACCCGGGGTCGACATGATCCCGTAGCCCATGATGTCCACGGTGTCAGTCACCTTCTCGATCGTGGCGTCCTTGCCGAGCGCAGCGAGGGCCTCCCGCGTCCGGGCCTCAAGCGTCACGCAGTTCTTGCAGCCGGGGCCGAGCACCTTGATGTCCATGGTCGTTCCTCGTCGGGGTCGTGATGGGCTTGGAGGGGCGTGGCCGTCAGGGAAGGAGGGGTGGTCGTGCTCGGCAGCTGGCGCCACCAGGCCGACGGGATGGTGATGATCAGGCGATGACGTCGAACAGGAACCCGATGCCCATGATCCCGACCGTCACCACGCCGACGAAGATCCCCAGCAGCGGCAGCTTCATGACGCGCTTGAGCAGGATCATGGCGGGCAGCGACAGCGCGACGATGCTCATCATGAACGACATCGCCGTGCCGAGCCCGAGGCCCTTGGAGTAGACGGCCTCGACCAACGGCACGACGCCGGCGACGTTGGCGTAGAGGGGCACGCCCGCGAGCGTGGCCACCGGCACCGACCAGACGCTGTCGGCGATCCCTGAGGTCTGGAAGAAGTCGGCAGGGACCCAGCCGTGGATGCCAGCACCGATGCCGATGCCGACCAGCACGTAGGGCCAGACCGTCCGGGCGATGTCGACCGTCTCCGCCTTCGCGGCCTCGATCCGGTCGGCCAGCGTCGGCTTGCCGCCGTCCACACCGGTCGGGATCGTGATCTCCTTGACGAAGGGGTCGACCCAGCGGTCGAGGTCGAACTGCGAGAGCAGCACCCCGGCGATGACCGCCATCGTCATGCCGGTCAGCACGTAGAGCGCGGCGATCTGCCACCCGACCATCCCGGCGAGCATCACCACGCCGACCTGGTTGATCAGCGGCGAGGTGATCAGGAACGTCAGCGTCACCCCCAGCGGCACCCCGGCGGCGACGAACCCGATGAACAGCGGAACCGACGCGCAGGAACAGAACGGGGTGATGGCGCCGAAGACCGCCGCCAAGCCGAACCCGACCGCGACGTGGCGACCGACGATCAGCTCCCGCACCCGTTCGGGTGGGACCGCGGACCGCGCGAGCGAGATCGCGAAGATCAGCCCGACGATCAGCAGCATGATCTTGGCGGTGTCGTAGAGGAAGAAGTGGACCGCGTGCCCGAGC
>SLQK01000211.1 GCA_007131525.1 Nitriliruptoraceae bacterium
AGGTCGCCTCGCGGCGCCACCTCCACCTCGGTGAGCTCCAGCCACCCGGCCAGCTCGTCGAGTTCCGCCGCCAGCTCCCGCGCGACCCGCACGGCGTCGACCCCGTCCTCGGCGAAGGCGCCACGGACCAGCAGCCGTGCCCGCTGCCGGTCAGCCTTGAGGTCCACCCGGGCCACCAGCTGGTCACCGAGCAGGAACGGGAGCACGTAGTAGCCGTGCACCCGGTCGGCCTCGGGGACGTAGATCTCGATGCGGTAGCGGAAGCCGAACAGCGCCTCCGTGCGGTCGCGATGCCACACCAGCGGGTCGAAGGGGGACACCAGGGTCCGCGCGTGGGGTGCCCGCGCGGCCACGGCTGCCGGGTCCAGGTAGACCGTGTCCGATCCCCAGCCAGCGACCCGCACCTCCTCCACCTCGCCGCGGGCGACCAGGCGGTCGAGCGCCGCGCGGGCGGGCCGGATGCGCTGGCGGTGGTGGTCGGCGAGGTGGTCCACGGTCCCCAGCCCCTGGGCCTGCAGGGCCTGCCGGACGAGGAGCTCCTGCGCTCGGTCCTCGCCGGGGGCGTCGCGCTCGAGCACGTGTCGCGGCAGTACCCGGTCGGTCAGGTCGTAGACGGTGATGAACCTCGCATCGCGCTCCCGGACGGCGAGCCGGCCGATGCGGGCGAGATGGTCCAGGGCCACCTTCCCCTGCGGGTTGCCCCACCAGGGTCCCGACCGTTGACCGGGATCGGCGAGGTCCAGCACGCTCACGGGTCCGCGGGTCGCGACCTCGTCGTAGACGCGGTCGAGGAGCGCTGGGTCCTCGGTCAGGTACCGCTCCTGGCGCGCACCGGCTCGGGCCTCCGCACGGCGGTGATGCAGCCACGGCCACACCGACACCGGCGCCAGGGAGGCCACGTGGATCCAACCGTCAAACAGCTCCCCGGACCGCCACAGCCACCGGTCGCGGTGGGCCCGGTCGTGGGCGCCGAGGCGGGACCAGAAGGGCAGCTCGTGTGCTCGCACCAGCACGTTCACGCTGTCGAGCTGCACGACCCGGACCGCGTCCACCACGCTCCGCAGGTGCCGGACATCCCGGCGCCGTGCCGACGCGGGCCGCCCGCGCGCCAACCCGAGGGAGGTCAGGACGACCCGTCGTGCCCGGTCCAGGGTGAGGGTGCGCATCGGCGGCACGCTAGCGATGGTGGTCCGGGCGTGTCGGCGATCGTGGTCCGGGTGTGTCGCACCCCCTTCGTAGCCTGACGGGGCGTCGTGACCGCCCCGGATGAGGAGGGGAGCCGTGGACACACTCCAGTTGGTGCTCGTCGTGGTCGTGACCGCCGTGGTCGCCGGCGTCGTGGCCGCGCTGGCGGTCGCACGCTGGTCGTCACCGGGTGGCCGCTCAGGCCAGTACCAGCGTGACGCGGAGGGCTCGGTCGGGGCCGAGCTGCAGCGGGCCGTGGACACGCTCGTGGCGGTCGCGGGGGAGCAGCTCGACGCGCGCACCCGGACCGGCGCAGCCCACCTCGAAGCCCGCAAGGAGCTGATCGACGCGGAGCTCGAGCGGCTGCGTGCCACCCTGGCCGAGCTCGCGGGGCTCGTGCAGAAGGCGGAGTCGGAGCGGGCCGGCCAACTCGGGCAGGTCTCGGCGCAGCTGGCCGGGGTGGCCCGCTCCCACGCGGAGCTCGGCCGCACCACGGCCACCCTCGCGCAAGCCCTGACCAACGCCCAGGTCCGCGGGCAGTGGGGCGAGCGGATGGCCGCGGATGTGCTGCGGGCTGCGGGGTTCGTCGAGGGGGTCAACTACCGCACGCAGGTCACCACCCGCAGCGGCAGCCGCCCCGACGTCACCTTCCTGCTGCCGGGCGACCGGGTGGTCCACATGGATGTGAAGTTCCCCCTCGCCGGCTACCTCGAGCTGCTCGATGCGGACACCGAGGTGGAGCGCGACCGGGCCCGTGACGGTTTCCTCCGGGCCGCGCGGGCACGGGTGAAGGAGCTGGCCCAGCGGGGCTACATCGACGAGCAGGACGGCACGCTGGACGTCGTCCTGCTGTTCATCCCCAACGAGCAGGTCTACGCGTTCCTCCACGAGCACGACCCCAACCTCCTCGATGACGCGCTCGGGCAGCGGGTCGTGTTGTGCTCGCCGTCGACCCTGTTCGCCGTCCTCGCGGTGCTGCGGCAGGCGGTCGACGCCGTCGCGCTGGAGCGCGCCTCGGGTGAGATCCTGCAGCTGCTGGCGGGTTTCGCCGACCAGTGGGGACGCTTCACCGATCAGCTCGACAAGGTCGGTCGCGGCCTGGACTCCACCCAGCGTGCCTACGAGGCGCTCGCCAGCACGCGCCGCTCGCAGCTCGAGCGGCAGCTGGATCGGGTCGAGGAGCTCCGTTCGCAGCGTGGGGTGGAGTCGGTGGTCGCAGATGACCACCGCGCCCGTGTGGTCCCCCTCGACCGCGACGGTCTCGAGGCGCCTGCGCAGCACCGGGAGCCTGCGGAGGGATCCGGCGCGGCTGCTGCACCGAACGGGGATGGGTCGCCAGGTGTCGGGGAGGGCCGCGGGTAACCTCCGTGGTCGATCGTCCGGGCCGGCTGCCTGTGCTGTCCGGATCACATCCCTCTCGTACGGCGCGCCCGCTCCCGGCGCGCGAGGAGCCCGACATGAGCGTGCAGGTCGGCGACGAAGCGCCTGACTTCGAGCTGAAGGATCAGACCAATCAGCCCGTCCGTCTCTCGGACTACCGCGGGAAGAAGGCGGTGGTCGTCGTGTTCTACCCCCTGTCCTTCACCGGGGTGTGCGAGGGCGAGATGTGCCAGATCAGGGACTCGATCGAGTCCTTCCGCAACGACGAGGTCGAGACCATCGCGATCTCCTGTGACGCCCCTCCGACCCACGCGCGGTGGGCTCACGAGCAGGGCTTCGAGTTCCCGCTGCTGTCGGACTTCTGGCCCCACGGCGAGGTTGCCACCACCTACGGGGTGTTCGACGACCGCATCGGCCTGGCGCTTCGCGGCACGTTCATCGTCGACAAGGGCGGCAAGGTCGTCTACACGGACCGGAACCCGATCCCTGAGGCCCGCGACCAGCAGGCCTGGAAGTCGGCGCTGAAGGAGATCGGCGCGCTCTGATCACGGCCGCCGATGGCGGCCGGGGCGCGGCCATCCCTGCTCGTGTGCGACGGATGGAGGCGCAGACGCGATCTCAGCGACGATCCTCGCCTCCGATCTCCGCGCGGCGCCGGTTGCCCTGGTGGAGCAGGAAGACACCGACGGCGATCGGGGCGAGCCATAACAGACCTGCCGTTGGCAGGCCCAGCCAGAGCGGCAAGGTGAAGCCGTCGCAGACGGTCGTGATGGGTGGCATCCCGTCGCCCTCGATCAGCACCTCCTCGGTGCACACGCTGGTGACCACGCTCGACAGCACCAACGGGGTGACGAAGCCGCCGGGCCACACAGCCGTGCCGAACCCTTTCTCGGCCGTCGTCCAGGTCCGCGACGTCCACAGCAGCGCCCACGACACCGCGATGCCGACGACGAGGCCGAGGACCAGCAGCGCCCGGTGCACCGAGGCGAACAAGGCTGCCAGGGCGAGCGGGCCCAGCAGCAACAGCACCACCGTCCAGGTGTCGCGGACACCGGAGGAGACGGACGGTCGGTTCCGGTCGTCTTCAGCCCACGCAACCGGTGTCGTGAAGGCCCCTGCCGTCGCCGTGGCCGGTGGCGGTGGCGGGGGAACGGCAGCCCCGACCGCGACGCCCTCGGTGTCCCGTGCGCTGGCCGCGATCTCCGCCGGGCTCCCCAGCCGGTCGAGGGCGTCACGGACCTCCACCTCGCTGCCGGAGCGTCGGACCTCCTCCAGGTGGTCGCGGAGGTCGGAGAGCAGGTCGGCCCGGGCTGGCGGCGGCAGACCTGCGGTCGCTGCCTCGAGGTCACGCAGGTAGGCGGTGATCAGCTCATCTGGTGTGCTCACGTCGGTGCCTGTCGGTCGGCGTCCGGGAACAGCAGGCCGTCGACGGCGTCCCGGAAGGCGGTCCATTCGATGCGGAAGGCAGCGAGGGCGTGCTCGCCGTCGGTCGTCAGCCGGTAGTAACGGCGGGGTGGGCCCGCGTCGGACTCGCGCCACGTCGTGGTCACGAGCCCATCGCGACGGAGTCGGGACAGCAGGGGGTAGATGGTGCCTTCGCCGACGCTGAACCCGTGGTCCTCGGTGAGCAGGCGCACCAGCTCGAAGCCGTAGCGCTCGTCGCGCGCGAGGGCCGCCAGGACGGCGTGGGGGAGGACGCCGCGACGCAGCTGCGTCAGGGTGCGCTCGCGGGCGACATCAGGTTCCATGCAGTGCAAGGTAGCGGCGTCGCCGTGGGAGGACGACCATCGAGGCGGGGCCGAGCACGCTGCGCGCGCCGCCCGTCGTGCGTCGACGCCGTCGGTCTGGGCGGCGGGCCCGCTGCGACCCGGGGTTCAGGCGAGGCCCGGATCGGCTCCGGGCTGGGGTGGGCACGTCGCTTCCAGCGCCACCGGGACGCGTCGACCGTCGGTGGGTGCGGGGGCCCTGCTCCGGGCCGTCAAGCGGGTGCCGTCGACGGCGAACAGTGGGCCGGCCACAGGCCGACGGGCGTCCGGTGCGTCGGGGTCGATCTGGGTCCAGGTCCCCGCGTCGCGGTCGAACCCTCTGAGGACCACCAGGACCTCGAGGTGGTGCGCCACCTCGCCGACCGCGACCTCCAGCAGGTCGAAGCGGTGCGGCGCCACCTCGTCGGTGCCTCTCCGGGCGATGACCCGGACCGGCGAGCCGTCGTCGTCGCGGCCCTCGGCCACCAGCGTCACCTCGGTCCCACCGA
>SLQK01000068.1 GCA_007131525.1 Nitriliruptoraceae bacterium
CCCGGCGTTGGCGCCCCGACCGAAACCGGTGTTGGCCAGCGCCAGGACCCGGTTGCCATCGGCGCGGTCACGGACCGCGGCGACGGTGCCGTCACACGACCCTGCGTCGACCACCACCACCTCGAGATCGCCGGGACGCTCGGGGTCGGCGGCCACGGCGTCCAGCGCCGCGAGCACGTCCTCGCGGGTGTCATGGGTGACGAACACCGCGGCGAGCCGGGGGCCGGCGGCGGGGATGGCGGACGGCTCGCCGGGTCCGGTCACGTCAGGTCGTCGCGTCGTCACCGCTGGCCACGAGCACGTGGACGCCCTCGGGCACGGTCACGTCCTCGGGCAGCGGCCGTGTTGGCGCACCGAGGGTGGCGGCGACCCAGGCCGCACGGTCCTCCTCGCCGGGGACCACGAACACCGTGGTCACCCCTCCGAGTCCCTCGGTGGAGCCGACCCGGGCACCGACGCGGGTCTGGAACCCGGCGAACCTCAGGGTCGAGTCCACGATGCCGGCACCCTGGCCGACGCTGGCGATGCCCACGACCGTCTCGTCGCGTTCGTCCCGGCTCCCGCGGTCGGCCAGTTGCCGACCGGCCCGCAGGTCGTCGAACAGTGCGCGGGCCCCCGGGCCGTAGGCGACCATGTAGTCCAGACCGTCGATCCGCCGGGGGTAGGCGGGCACGGCGGTCATCGGCACCCCGGCGTCGACGACGGACCGCAGCTCGTCGGCTAGGCCGAGCATCTGCGTCGTTCCCAGCCGGTCATCGGTGGTCAGGGCGGACGCGACATCCTCGGTGAGCCGGTAGACCTGCCGCGCGTTGGCCAGGGTGCGGGTCGCCGTCAGGTCGCGGAGCACCGCCTGGAGGAACTGCTGCTGGCGGTCGATGCGCTCGAGATCCGCGCGGGCACCCTGACGGGAGCGCACGAAGGCCAGGGCCTCGGTCGCGGTCATGTCGTGGCAGCCCTCGTCGAAGTCCGCGCCGGCCCTCCAGTCCCGTAGCGGTTCGTCCAGGCAGATCTCCACCGATCCGAGCGTGCGGACCGCATCGACGAACCCGCCCAGGGTCACCTCCGCGTAGTGGTTGACCGGGAGCTGGAAGTTGTCCCGCAGCACGCGGATCAGCTGATCGGGGCCCCCGGCGAAGGTGTCGGTCAGCTTCTGGCTGCGACCGTCCAGCTCGACCAGCAGATCCCTCGGGAAGCTGACCAGCGACACCTGTTCCCGGTCGGCGCTGATGGCGAGGTACATGACGACGTCGCTGCGCTGGCCATCGAAGCTGCCCAGGGTGAGCTCTCGACGGTCATCGGCGTCGAGGCCGTCGCGGGCGTCGGAGCCGACCAGCAGGAAGGTGCGGGCGTCCGAGCGCGCGACGGGCTCCTCGAGCTCCGGGACCGGCACCCGGCTGAGGTTGGTCTCGACCTGCTGGACCAGCAGCTGCGTCGTGGTCCCGACCGCCGCCGTGGTCAGCAGCGCGCCGACGCCCAGGAGCACCGCGAGGCGCCGGACGCCACGCCGGGACCGCCCGGTCTCGACGACCGGGCCCCACGGGTCGGGCTCGCCGCGGCTCACCGTGTTGCCACCGCTGTCACGACAGATCCTCCCCTGCGATCACGAGCACGTCGACCTCCTCACCGTCGAAGGTCGGACGCTGCGCGATGGCGTCGAGTTCCACGCCACCGAGCAGCTCGCTCATCCGGATGGCGGCGAAGGCGGCCGCTTCCTCGTCCGCACGGTAGGTGATGAGGGTCCGCTGGCGATCGAAGCGCGGCGCGTTACCGGTGCCCACCACGACGAAGCCCCCGGACTCGAGCTCGATCTGGACCCTGCCGGCCAGGCCGTCCACCCCGGCACCGTTGAGCACCGCCACCTCGATCCCAGCGAGCAGTTGCGCCTCGAGGTCCTCGGTCCGCCCGCCCTCCCCCGTCAGCGGCGTGCCGGTGCGTAGGTGGTCGAGCCTGACCTGCACCGGCTCGTGGATCGGGAGGACCTGCCCCGACGCGGGGTTGACCAGCACCGGGAGCCGGTCCACCTCGATGCGCACGGGGGTGCGCAGCACCTGCGTGAGGTCCAGCAGGCGGCTCCCTCGCAGGCTGGCGTCGGTCACGACCTCCTCCGACACCGCCGTGACGACCCGCCAGGCCTGCCGGGGCGAGGTGACCGCCCACCTCGTGTCCATGACCGCCGCGACCGAGCGCACCAGGTCCGCGGTGAGCAGCGCCAGCTCCTCCCCCTCGGCACGCAGCAGCAGGGTGCGCACCTCGTCGCCCCGCGGCGTCGAGCAGCCATCACTGCGACACACCTCCACGGGTGCGAGGGCGTCCACCAGCCGGGGGAGGGCATCGATCGAGAGGCTCACGACGTGGTCGACCGCGACGTCGGTGTAGTCCACCAC
This sequence comes from Nitriliruptoraceae bacterium, assembly GCA_007131525.1. GTDB lineage: Bacteria > Actinomycetota > Nitriliruptoria > Nitriliruptorales > Nitriliruptoraceae > T1Sed10-7. Next base: position 2,385 of record SLQK01000068.1, read on the forward strand.
GGCGCGGACGAGGGGGTCGGTGCCGCCATCGGCCTGCACGTCGGCGAAGGTGAGCTCGCGCGCCAGCGGGACGTCCTCGGGCAGCAGCAGGGCCGCCGGCCGCACGCGCGGCCCCCCGGCCTGGAGCAGGACCAGGGGCGCCTCCAGGGCGGGCGGGCGTGGGATCGTCGGGTCGACCGGCCCGGTCAGCGCGATCAGGACCGTCGTGGCTCCCTCGGGCGAGCGGGGCCCATCGACCGAACCGAGCGTGGCCAGCCCGTCCTCACGCAGCGCCGGGACGTCCTCGCCCCCGAGCTGCAGCCACGCGTAGGACCACAGGCCGCCGATCACCAGCGCCCACAGCAGCAGGAGCCCGAGGATCACCCCGACCACGATCGCGGTCACGCGCGCGACACGGGCACCTCGGGGGCGGCGGGTGTCGGAGAAGGTCAGGGAGCCGGACACGACGTGGGGACCTCGCTCGACGAGAGGACGCGGTCATCCGCACGGCCCTGACGGCCGCCCGGACGGGCACGAGGGACCTCGACGGTACCATCGGGCACCGCCGGCCCCGACGTCGACACCCGGCGATCCGGCCCCCTCCGCGATGCGGTCCCCCGCCGCGCCGCGGGTGCCGCCGCCCCCGAGGTCAGCGCGATCGTCCCAGGAGATGCAGGTGCAGTTCGGTGGCTCGCGGACCGACCGACCGCCGCCGGTCCACATCGCTGAGGCCCTCACCGCCGGTGCGGCCGTGCTCGGCCACCGCCCGGCGGTGACCGTGCTGCACCGACACGCCCGCTACGAGCAGAGCGGGGCCTCGCTGGCCAACTGGGCCGCCAAGGGCGCCCACCTGCTGGAGCTCGACCACCTCGTCGGCCCGGGTCGCACGGTGCGGTTGCTGGCCCCACCCTGCTGGACCAGCGCCAGCGTCGCTCTGGCGACCTGGTGGCTCGGCGCCACCCTGTCGCTGGCAGGAGAGGATCCTGCCGAGGTGACCGTCGGCCACCCGTCGCAGATCACGGCGCCGGGGACCGGTGATCCTGACCTGCTGCTGGGCGACGGCCTGGACGGCGCTCCGAGCCCCGACGCCTCGGACACGGCCACGGCGCAGAGCCCCGCATGGACCCGCGAGGCGCAGCCGCTGCCCGACCACCCACCGCCGGCCCGCGCCGGCGCTGACCTGCCGGCGCTGCGCACACCGTCGCGGACGTGGAGCCAGGCCGAGCTGCTGACCGTGGCCGGTGCGCTCGGTGAGGGCACCCTCGGCGTCGAGGCGGGCACGACCGACCCGATCAGTGCCCTGGTGGCCGTGTCGCTCCGCCCGCTCGTGACGGGGCAGGCCACGGTCGTGCTCCGCGACGTGGCACGGGAGGCCGCGACGGCCGAGCGGGTCAGGACCTGGCTCTGAGCCACCGGCCGAGCACCAGGACCGCCACCGTCACGGTCAGCTGGGCGCCCAGTGCGATCCGTGTCACGTCGATGACCGGCTCGTAGCGGACCCGACCGTCGGCGAGGACGTAGGCCCCGACCGGTCGGGCCGTCCCACCCCAACCGGCGCCCTGGCCGAGGTTGCCGTCGGCGTCGGTCCCGGAGCCACCGCCGCTGCCACCACGCACCACGGCGACGGGGACGACCACCACGCCGTCCCGCTCGATCGGAGCTCCCACCACCCGTCGGGCCAGCCGGAGCACCGGATCGGGTGGGCCGTCATCCGGCAGCTCGGAGCCGGTCCGCCCGGGCTCGGCCGGCTGGGTGTCGCTCGCCTCGTTCACGCTCGCCTCCCGTCCGACCGGCGGGTCCGCACCACGGGCCCGGTGACGATCAGGGTGCCAGCTGTGCGGCGTCGAGGGTGCGCAGGTCGTCGGCGCCGGCGGTGACGGAGGCCTCGAGGCCGATGGCCGCCGGCACGAGCTGGGTGGCGAAGAACCGGGCGATGGTGATCTTGGCGGTGAGGAAGGCCTGATCGTCGCCGGCCGTGCCCGCGTCGAGGTGGCGTTGGGCGGCCGCGGCGCCGCGGGCGAGCAGGACCCCGCCGACCACGGTGGCCAGCAGCCTGAGGTAGGGGGTCGCGCCGGCGGCGACATCGTCGAAGGACTCGCGGTGCTCGGCCAGCCAGGCGGTGGTCCGCTCGACGGTGTCGATCCCCTCGTGCAGCGCCTCGGCGATCGCGGTGAGGCCGTCGGGTAGGTGGTCGACCTCGGCGCGCAGCTCTCCGAGGAACGCCTTGACGTGCGCACCACCGTCGACGGGGAGCTTGCGGCCGATGAGGTCCAGGGCCTGGATGCCGTTGGTGCCCTCGTAGATCGGGGCGATCCGGGCGTCGCGGTAGTGCTGGGCGACCCCGGTCTCCTCGATGTAGCCCATGCCGCCGTGGACCTGGACCGCGAGCGAGGTCACCTCGACCCCGACGTCGGTCCCCCAGGCCTTGGACAGCGGGGTGA
>SLQK01000110.1 GCA_007131525.1 Nitriliruptoraceae bacterium
GTAGCCCACCCTCGGCCAGCCGTGTCGCCATCGACCGGAAGAACACCCGACCCGGCGAGATCGTGTTCATCCGGATCCGATCCCCCAGCAGCGCCCCACCACCCCGCCGCCGCGACGGATCGATCGCCAGCACCGCGAGCTGCAGCTTGTCCTCCCGATCCCGCCGGAACCGCCGCACCAGCTCATCGGTCAACGACGACTTGCCCGCACCCCCCGTCCCCGTGATCCCCAGCACCGGCACGGTGCGGTCCGCAGCCGCCCCCCGCACCGCCTCCAGCAGCGGGCCCGGGGCACGACCCGTCTCGATCGCGGTCAACGTCCGGGCCAGCGCCGACTCATCCCCCGCCAGCAGCGCCTCCACCTCCACCTCATCCACCGGCAGCGCCACATCACACGCCGCCACCATCTCCGCGATCATCCCCGGCAACCCCAGCTGCTGCCCATCCGCCGGTGAGAAGATCCGCGCCACCCCACGCTCGTGCAGCAGCGCGATCTCCTCGGCCACGATCACCCCACCGCCGCCGCCATAGACCTTCACATGCCCCGCCCCGCGTTCCCGGAGCTGCTCGACCAGGTAGGTGAAGTACTCGACATGCCCACCCTGATACGAGCTGACCGCCACCCCCTGCACGTCCTCCTGCACCGCAGCGGTCACGACCTCGTCCACCCCACGGTCATGCCCGAGATGGACCACCTCGGCGCCCTGCGACTGCAGGATCCGACGCATGATGTTGATCGCCGCATCATGCCCATCGAACAAGCTCGCCGCGGTCACGAACCGCACCGGATGCTCCGGCCTGGGGTGCTCGTCGGTGCGCTGCATAGCTGGCTCCCTGGCTCCCTGATGCCGAGGCTGCCTGGCTCCTGGGTGCCTGGCCCCTGGCCCCGCATCTCGTTCGATGTCCGATAGTTTGATGTCTTAGTTTCTCTCAATGCCGAGGGCAGCGCAACCCTCCCATCGTCTGAGGAGGGCGGGCCAGGCCATGGGCAGAGCGCTCAGAAGTCGCCGGCGCGGCGGCGCAACCCGCGCAGGATCTCGTTGAGCGTCTCGACCTCGTCGGGCGGCAGACCCGGATCGGCGAAGACCGTCTTGTTGAGCCGCTCCGACGCCGTGAGCGCGAGCGACCGACCGGCGGCGGTGAGCTCCGCCAGCTTGGTGCGACGATCGGTCTCGTGGGGGATGCGTCGGACCAGCCCCTGACGCTCCAGGCGGTCCACCGCGCTCGTGACGCTGGCCGGGTGGACCTGGAGCCGACTGCCGATCACCGACAGCGGGAGCGCGCCCCGCTGGCTGAAGACCAGCAGCATCAGCAGCTCGTAGCGGGCGAAGGTGAGCTCGAGCTCGCGCAGTTGCTCGTCGATGCGGCGCATCAGCAGCTGCTGGGTCCGCATGATCGAGGTCACCGCCGCCATCCCCGGCGCGGCGTCATCCCAGCCCTCGTCCTCCCAGCGACGGCGGGCCTGAGCGATCGGGTCGAAGGGCAGGGCGTTCGGCGGCACCAGCACCCCTCCTGATCGACGCCCCAACGCGAACCCTGACGCTAGCGAACGGGGGTGGCGGCTCCACCGTCGGCAGGGCCACGACGGCCGGAAACGCCGCGTTCGAGCACCTGCCCGGGGTGATGGCGCCAGGTGCTGGCCCTTGGCGCTGCAGGCTGGAGTGCCGCCGGCAGGGTGAGGTCAAGGCGGCCTCAGGCGCCGACGGCCCAACCGCGCCAGTGCCAGCTCAGACGCCGGCGGCCCGGCCGCGACGGCACCCGACCCGACGAGTCCGCGAGGAGCCGGGTACCGGCGGTATCAGACGGCTGCGCGCTCGAGGTCAGGCACAGCGAGGTGGTCGCGACCTGCAGGGACCCGAGCACCAGGGGCGGCCGCAACCACCGGGCGTGGCCGACGGACCGACGTGGCACGCCCTGCCCCGAGGCGGATGCGGCGCCGCTGCTCGGCGGTCGTACCACCCCAGATCCCTGTGCGCTGGTCGGCTTCCAGGGCGTAGTCGAGGCACTCCTGGCTCACCGGGCAGGTGGCACAGACCTCAAGCGCCGCCTCGATCTGGCGCTGGTACCGCTCGCTCTCCCCCTCCGGGAAGAACAGCTCCGGGTCCTCGTCCAGGCACACAGCCTGGTGCCGCCAGGCATGGTCGGTGGAGCTACTCACCTGCAGTACTGCCATGCTCGCCATGTCCACGGGCGCCTCTCCCTGGGTGCTTGTACCCGCCGCTTCGGGTCCTGCCCGGCCCCCGCCCCCGACCGAGGACGGTTCCGCCACCGCACGACCGGCGGAAAGTTTGGACGTCATACCTTCGCTCGTCATAGTACACACCGTCCGAGGTCCGGCGGTAACTCACGACGACGCGCAACGGGGTCGATGTCCGCGTGCCGACGCCCACCGCTCCCGCGCCCGTTGCTCACGCACCGCTCCAGCGCCCCCGCTGCTCGCCCACCGCTCCCGCGCCCGTTGCTCGCGCACCGCAGCCGGACCTGTCTCCCCGGCCCTACGCGAGCAACGCGGTCACGCCCGGCGATCAGGCGACGTCGCGCCGCATCGCCGCGAGCATCTGCACATCCGGCATCGTGCGCAGCGAGCGCTTCAGCTCGGCGAAACCCGGCCACTTGGCCAGCAGCTCGATCGCCCGGTAGTAGGCGACCGCGTCCGCGTCCGAGGGCAGATCGGAGATCACGGGGCCGAAGAACCCCGGACCGTCGGGCGGATCGAAGGCCACGATCGGGGTGCCCACGTCCGTGCCGGCACGGGCCAGTGCGTCCTCGGTCTCCGATCGCAGCACGGCATCGTGGGACGGGTCCTCCTTCGCGGCGGCGAGGAGCTCCGACAGCCCGACGCGCACCAGGGCGGGCCGGACATCGAACCCGTGGGCGTGCGTCGACAGGACGGCGTCGAAGTCACCCGGCGGGGGCGCCGGACGCTCCCAGATCTCGTCACCGATCGCGGCGTAGAGGAGGCCGACCGCCTCGTTGCCAGCCTCCGCCCTCGCGGCGGCCATGACCCGGAGCAGTCGGGTGCCTTGGGCGTGCACGGCCGGATACTGCGCCGGGAGTCCGTCGTAGCCGGCCTCCTCGTTGACCATCTGCAGGGAGATGAACCGCCATCCGATGTCGATGCCCTCGAGCCGCCGCACCTGCCGCAGCCACTTGGAGGTCTGCCAGCAGTAGGGGCAGACCGGGTCGACGTACAGCTCGACATCGGGCATCGGGAGCACCTCGTCGTGGGAGCGTGGCGGGAGCGCACGGGCTGTCGGGACCGCGGGGGACGCTGGGAGCGCCCCGAGCGCGGGGTGGTGGCAACGCAGGGCGGAAACCGCCGCGGAGGCCGGCCTCTTCCCACCCTCCCTTCGCGGCTCAGCGCCGGGCAGGATCGAGGCGGACCATCAGCATCCGCGCGCACTCGGCCACGGAGCCGGCCATGGAGGGGTAGACGGTCATCGTCTGGGCGAGCTGGGAGACCGACAACCGGTTCTGGACCGCGACCGCCAGCGGCTGGATCAGGTCGCTGGCCCGCGCCGACACCACGACCCCACCGACGACCGTGCCGGACCCGACCATGGCGTGCACCTTCACGAACCCGTCGGTGCCGTGGATCATCTTCGCACGTGGGTTCGAGCGGAAGTCGAGGCGGGCGGTCTCGACGGGGTAGCCGGCGGCGATCGCCTCCTCCGGTGACATCCCCACCGTGGCCACCTCGGGGTCGGTGAAGATCGTCGCCACGACGGCGTCCCGACGGATCGGCTGGACCGCCTCCCCCAGCGCATGCCACATCGCCGTCCGCCCCTGCATGGCGGCCATCGAGGCGAGCATCACCCCGCCGAGCACGTCGCCAGCGGCGTAGACCCACCGGACGCTCGTGCGCCCGACCCCGTCCACCTCGATGCCCCCGCCGCGGCCCGGCTCGATACCGCAGGCCTCCAGGCCGATGTCGGTGACGCTGGGCACCTGGCCGACGGTGAACAGCACGTGACTGCCGACCACCTCGCCGCCCCCCTTGAGGCCGACGACCACCTCGTCGTCCCCGCGGCGCTCGCAGCTGACCGCCCGGGAGTTGCGCAGGATCCGCATCCCGCGGCGCTCGAAGACGTTCTCGATCACCGCCGCGGCATCCGGGTCCTCGGTCGGCAGGATCAGGTCGCGGGAGGACACCAGGGTGACCTCGGCGCCGAAGCGGCGGAAGGCGTGGGCGAACTCCGCACCGGTGGCCCCGGAACCGACCACGATCAGGTGCTCGGGCACCTCGGGCAGTCCGTAGGCCTGCTGGCTGACCAGCACCCGCTCGCCGTCGGGCTCGAAGAACGGCAGGACCCGGGCGGTGGACCCGGTGGCGATGAGGACGTAATCGGCCGGGAGGACCACCTCGGTGCCGTCCTCGCGGGTGGCCGTGACCTCGTGGGGGCCGGAGATGCGGCCGCGGCCGCGGACCAGCTCGACCCGGCCGGCCAGCACGCGGCGTTCGATGTCCCGGGACTGGTTGGCACCGAGCTCGAGCACACCGTTGCCGACCTTGCGGAAGTCGACCACGGTCCGGTCGACGCCGTCCAACCCCTCGATGTGGACGCCGAGCTCATCGGCGGTGCGGACCCACCCCATCGCCTCGGAGGCCACGATGAGGGCCTTGGAGGGCACGCAGTCCCACAGGACGCTGTTCCCACCGAGCCCCTCGTCGGCGACGATGGTCACCGCGGCGCCGAGCTCGTCGGCGACCAGCGCCGCCTCGTAGCCGGCGGGGCCCCCACCGAGGATCACGATGCGCTGCACGGACGGCTCCAGGGGTCGGTTCCGGGGCCGCCAACGCTA
>SLQK01000215.1 GCA_007131525.1 Nitriliruptoraceae bacterium
GCGCGACCACGACCAGCGCATCGGCCTCGTCGTCACGGGCGAAGAGCAGCAGGTCCGAGAAGGACAGGTCCGCGAGGATCTGCCACTCGGCCACCACCTCGTTCAGTGCGTCGAGCTCCGGGCCACGCAGGCCCGCCCGTCGCTCCGCCAGGGCGTCCAGGGAGGACATGGTCACCCCTGGAGGAAACGCTGCAGCTGCTGCAGAGGGACGGCCTCGCGGATGTGCTCGAAGGCGCGCTGCTCGATCTCACGGGCCTCGCTCAGCGACAGGCCGAGGGCTCGTGCGGTGTCCGCGAGGTCGTGGGGGTGGCCGTCGACCAGCCCCATCCTGAGCTCCAGCACCCGACGCTGGGTCTCGGGCAGCCGGGACAGGACCCGCTCCAGGGGCTGCTTGAGCTCCTCGGCGGGGTTCGGTGGCTGTGCACCCTTGCCGCCCTTGCCACCCTTGCCACCGCGCGGCCTGCCCTGCGCCTGGGGCTGGCCCTTGCCCTGGGGCTGGCCCTTGCCCTGGCCCTTCGGCTTGCCCTTGCCGTGGCCCTTGCCGGGCTGCCCGGGCTCACCGCCTCCTCGGCCACGGCGCTGCCCACCACCAGGCTGCCCCTGGTGCCGTCCGCCTCCGCCCTGACCACCGTTCACCCTGCGAGCCTACCGGCCCTTCCAGGTCGGCTCGCGGCGTTCCAGGAAGGCGGTGATGCCCTCGGCGGCGTCCTCGGTCTGGACCTGCAGGTCCAGCATGCCGTGGAGGTAGGCCATCGCCGACCGTGGCTCCATGGCACGGGCCTCGAGGTAGCTGCGGCGCCCGAGCGCCAGTGCCAGCGGCGCGCCACGCACCAGCTCCGCCGCCAGGTCGGCCACGGCCGTGTCCAGCTCCTCCCGGGGCACGACCCGGTTGACGAGCCCGAGCCGCTCGGCCTCGGCCGCCGGGTACCGGCGTCCGGTCATCATCCACTCCAGCGCCCGCTTCGGCCCGAGGTGCTGCACCAGCAGGGCGGAGATCACGTGGGGCCACAGCCCGACGTGGACCTCGGGGGTCCCGAAGGTGGCATCCTCGACGGCCACCAGCAGATCGCAGGCCAACGCCACGCCCAGACCACCGGCCAGGGCGTGCCCGTTCACACGGCCGATGAGAGGCTTGCTGAGCGACTCAGTGGTGGCGAACAGCGTGCGCAGCAGCCCCCTGGCCTCGTGCCCGTCCACCGCGGACGGATCGCCGGTCAGACCGGAGCGCAGGTCCGCGCCCGCACAGAACGCCTTGTCCCCGGCGCCGGTCAGCACCAGCACCCGCACCTCGGGGTCGGCGTCGGCGGCCTGGAAGGCCGCGATCAACCCGTCGAGGGTCTCGGCATCCAGGGCGTTCCGCGCCTCCGCCCGATCGATCATCACCGTCGTGACCGCTCCGACGCGGTCGACCTTCACACCCACGTCCACTCCACCCGGTCGGCGTGCACGCACCATAGGCGCTGGACGTGGCACCATCCCTGCCGCGCGCTGCAGCCACGCCGCGGGCCACCCAGGAGGAGCAGGTGCCCTTCACCCTGACCGTGCTGGCCGTGGCCGTCGTGCTGTCGGCCGTGCGCGGGGGACGCCTGCGGAACCTGGCCTACGCCGAGATCACGGCGGGCTGGCTGCTGTTCGCCGGGCTCGCGCTGCAGTTCGGCGTCAACGCCGCTGCGGCTCGCGGCTGGCTGCCCGACGCCGGCCTGTCCGGCTGGTCGGTGCTGCTGGTCAGCCAGCTGCTGGTGATCGCGTTCCTGGCCGCGAACCGCCGGCTTCCCGGTGTGTGGTTGGTCGCAGCCGGGCTCGCGCTCAACGCGGTCGTCATGGCCGCCAACCGGGCGATGCCCGTCGATCCGGCGGCGATCGCCGCCCTGGGCCTCGACGGGGCCACCGTGCCACCCGGCAAGCACACCCTGATGACCGCCGACACCCACCTGCCCTGGTTGGCGGACATCATCCCGGTGCCGTGGCTGCGGTCGATCCTGTCGGTGGGCGACCTGGTGCTGGCCGTCGGGCTGCTGCCCATGACCCACGCGCTGATGACCAGCCCGCCGCGACCCGGCCGCACCCGCGGTCTGCGACCGATCCCGGGGCTGCGGCGCTCCCCCGAGGACCTCCGGCCCCCGCGGGTGGGGGCGCGGGCGACCGGGCTGGCCCCGATGCCGGGACTGCGCCGCCGGGCGAGGCGCCGCTGAGGGTCCTCAGCCGACCGGTTCGCGCTCGGCCGTGCGGTCGAGCACGCGGGTGAGCGCGGCGACGACCTCGAGGTCGCCGACCTCACGGACGAGGCGGACGACGGCCTCGTGCCGCTGGCCGGGTTCGAGCGGATCGGGGGCGTAGTTGTCCAGCTTGCAGCACGCGACGACGATGCGGGCCGGCAGACCCACCCGGTCGCGGGGTCCGTGGTGCACGTTGGCCTGCGCCGCAAGGATGTCGGCGACCCGGTCGAGCTGACCGATCTCGCGCAGCACGTCGGCACCGGCACTGGCGAGCTCGTCCTGTGGCGCCGGGGCTTCCCGCTCGAGCTTGATCCGCCCGAGCTCGTGGAGGTGGGCGGCACGGACCGTGTCCGCCACGCTCGTCGCGTCCAACCCGAGGTCGAGCGCGACCTCGCGCGCGAGATCAGCGACCCTGACCCCGTGGTCGGGCAGCACCGTGCCGAGCTGCTCGGGCAGCCGGGACATGGCGCGGATCGTCTGGTCGTAGGCACGCTGGCCGAGCGCCAGCCGGTCCAGGCCGGCGCGGGCGGCGACCAGCGGCAGCAGCATCGTCGGCAGGGTCCACAGACCGAGCACGGGTTGGACCAGCGCACCCAGGGCCGCCGTCGCCGCGATAGAAGCTCCGACGAGCCAGTCGCGCTCGATCTCCTCCCAGATCCGCCGCAGTGCGTACCGCCAGCCGGTGTCGAGGCTGGTCAGGGTGTCCACGGTCGGGACCCCGACCAGCACCGCGAGCCCGACCGCGACCGCCGCACCGAGGTTGAGCGAGGCAGCGGCGCCGAACTCCGGGCTGCCGGTCCAGGTGGCCGGACCGAGCGCCGCGCCGATCGCGGCCACACCGGCCAGCGTCCACCCGCCGGCCGCGCGCTGCAGCACCTCGAGGACCGCCGGTGGCCGACGGGCGAGCAGGCAGGATCCGACGTAGGCCAGCACGGCGATCAGCGCGACGACCACCGGGGACCCGCCGAGCAGCGCCGCCGCGCCGACGACCGCGAGCGAGGTCGGCAGCGCCCGTCCGTCCGCCAGCCGGATCGGCAGCAGCTCCATCACCGCCGCGGCGACCGCGAACAGCAGCACATCCCGGAGCTCCAACTGCAGCAGCAGCTGCTGGTCAGCCCCGAGCGTCCACCAGGTGCCGCCGAGGACCACGCCCAGGACGAGGACCAGGACGATGGCGACGCTGCGTCCGCTCATGGTCACGTCGCACCCCAGGACCCGGCGCCCCGCGTGGAGGAGGCGTCGGCTCGACGCTCGCGCCGCAGCGGGAGCGCCCCCCGCGAACGCCGGAGCTCGCCCACGGGCGCGTTGGGGATCTCCGCGCCATGCAGCGCCGCCTCGGAGGCGAAGTCGACGGTGGGCTGCCAGTCGAGACGGCGCACACATGCGATCAGGGCGGCCACCACCTCGGGGTCGAACTGCGGACCCGAGCACCGCTCCAGCTCCGCGATCGCCTCATCCACGCTGAGCGCCCGACGGTAGGAGCGGGTGGAGGTCATGGCGTCGAAGGCATCCACGGCGGTCACGATGCGGACCAGCCGGGACAGGTGCGCCTCGTCGACGCCGTGGGGGTAGCCGCGGCCGTCGAGGCGCTCGTGGTGGTAGCGGACGATGTCGATCGCCGGCTCGAGGAAGTCGATGTCGTGCAGGATCTCCACGCCGATGGTGGGATGCTCCTGCATCTTCGCGAACTCGTCGTCGTCCAGCGGGCCCGGCTTGTTGATGATGCACAGCGGGACCCCGACCTTGCCGACGTCGTGGAGCAGCGCGGCGTACTTGGTGATGCGCCGCTCCTCGTAGCCGACGCCGAGCTCCTCGGCGACGTGGACCGACAGCTGGGAGACGCGTTCGGAGTGGCCCCGGGTGTAGAGGTCCTTGATCTCGATCGCCTTCACGAACCCGCTGACCAGCCGCTCGTACTCCTCGTCGAGGGCCTGGAACGCCCGGAGTCCGTAGCGGGCGATGAACGCAGGGACCCCCATGAGCAGCAACGCCCACCACGACGCCCGGTCGATCACGACCACCGTGAGGACCGCGATGCCGACGTAGGGCACCTGCATCGCCAGCGACGGCCCGATGGTCCGGAAGGTGTCGAGGAAGCGGTCACCGGAGTCGATGGCGACGACACCGGCGACGAGGCCGTGATTCACCACGCTGTAGACGGCCGCTGCCGCGGTGATCGCCAGCAGCGAGCGCCAGTCCGGGAAGACCCCACCGAGCTGGGTCATGAGCAGCTCGTAGGTGAACCCACCGGCCGCTGCGCTGACTGGCAGCATGGCGCTGTTGAAGATCGTGCCCAGCGCCCTCGGGGGCCTGCTTCGGCGGGCACAAACGGGAATCGCTCCGAGTGTGCCGATCACCGCCAGGGCCGGTCCCCCGATGACGATGGCCACCAGGGCCACCACGTTGGTGAGCGAGACCGCCACCCGGTCGCGCAGCACCGTGGCGTAGTGCTCCGCGATCATGACCGCGAGGACGACGGCGATGACCGGCGGGAGCTCAACCCTCGGTAGGGACCACAGCACGAGACCGACCGCGACGACGGTGGTGGCCGCGATGTAGACGTGGAGGCGCGACGGCAGAGCC
>SLQK01000275.1 GCA_007131525.1 Nitriliruptoraceae bacterium
AGCCCGGTGGTCACAGGCGGTTCTGTGCCCGGGCCTCGTCGAGCTCCTCGGGAGACCACAACACCTCGCGGGCCTTCGATCCCTCGTTGGGTCCGACCACGCCGAGCTCCTCGAGCTCGTCCATGAGCCGGCCCGCCCGCGCGAACCCGATGCGCAGCTTGCGCTGCAACATCGAGGTGGAGCCGAGTCCGCTGACCACGACCTGCTCCGCCGCCCGGCGCAGGAGCGCCGCGTCGGATCCGTCGTCACCGGAGCGTTCCGCGTCAGCCTGCTCCGCTGCTGCCCCCTCCTTGACCACGCCCTCGTCGTACTCGGCCTGACGCTGCCCCTTGCAGAACGCCACCGCGGTGGTGATCTCCCGCTCGGTGACCCAGCAGCCCTGGAGCCGGGTGGGTTTGCCCTGGCTGGCGGGCAGGAACAGCATGTCCCCCTTGCCGACCAGCTTCTCCGCCCCGTTCATGTCGATGATCGTGCGGGAGTCGGTCTGGGACGCCACCTGGAGCGCCAGCCGGGACGGGATGTTCGCCTTGATCAGCCCGGTGATCACGTCGACCGAGGGCCGCTGGGTGGCGATGATCATGTGGATCCCGACGGCCCGGGCCATCTGGGCGATCCGGCAGATCGCGTCCTCGACGTCCCGCGGCGCCACGAGCATGAGGTCGGCCAGCTCGTCGATCACCAGCAGGATGTAGGGCAGGGGCCGGGCCTCGAGCTCGGTCGGCAGCCCGTCCTCATCGGGTGGCCCCGGCCGGGTCGCGACCTCGCCTGCGGCCACCGCCTCGTTGTAGCCGTCGATGTTGCGGTAGCCGAGGTGCGCCAGCAGCTCGTAGCGCTGCTCCATCTCCTTCACGCACCACTGGACCGCGTCGGCTGCCCGCCTCGGGTCGGTGACGACCGGCGACAGCAGATGGGGCGCGCCCTCGTAGGCGTTGAGCTCCACCCGCTTGGGGTCGATCAGGATCATGCGCACCTGGTCGGGCCGGGCCCGCATCACCACCGAGGAGATCATGCCGTTCAGCGTCACCGACTTCCCTGAGCCCGTGGCACCGGAGACCAGCAGGTGGGGCATGGTGGCGAGGTTGATCATCTCCGGTTCACCCGCGATGTCGACGCCCAGCGCCACCGTCAGGGGATGGGGATCGCTGGCCGCGAGGTCGCTGCGCAGGATGTCACCGAGCGTGATGAGGTCCCGCTGCCGGTTGGGCACCTCGACCCCGATGGCGGACTTCCCGGGGATCGGGGCGACGATGCGCACGTCCGGGGCGGCCAGGGCGTAGGCGATGTCGTCGCCCATGTTGGCGACCTTCTTGACCTGGACACCGGGACCGAGCTCGATCTCGAACCGGGTCACGGTCGGCCCACGACTCGACCGTGCCACGACGGCGTCGACGCCGAACTGGTCGAAGGTCTCCTGCAGCGCGGCGGACTGGGCCTCGATCACCCGCCGGGAGTCGCGCCCGACCACCCGGCCGGCGGCCAGCAGATCGAGCGAGGGCAGCTGGTAGTCGTCGAAGCTCTCCACGGGTCGGACCTTGGCGGCCTTGCGGACCACCGCCTCCCCCGGCACCCGCGCCCGCTCCACGGGCGGGTCCGGGATCGCCGCCACCCCGTCCTCCGCCCGGGAGGTGTCCGCATCGCCGTCGCCGACCAGACCCTCAGCCAGGGAGGGCTGGGAGGCGCTGGTACCGGCCAGGGTGGCCCGCACCCGGGTGCCGGTGCTGGCGGCGTCCTCGGTGTCGTCCCCCGCCCCCGACGCCGTCTCAGCCTGACGGCCCCGCGCTGACCGGCCGGACCGGGGCATCGGCGCGGTCGCGTCCGGGTCGGGCGTGGTGTCATCGTCATCAGCTCGCCCGCGGACCACGGCCGACCGCAGCAGCTCGAGCACCCGACCGAAGGGGGTCCGGGTCACGATCAGGAGACCCAACAGCACCAACGCGAGCAGCACGGCCGCAGCGCCCCACACCGACAGCGCCCAGGCCAACGGCGTCGCGACGGCCCAGCCCGCCAGGCCCCCGGCCCGCCACAGGGCCCGCATGCCCTCACCCGGGTCCGGCGCGTCGGCCAGCAGGTGGAGACCGCCGAGGACCCCCAACAGGCCGACCACGGCACCGATGGCGATCCGACCGACCTCGGGGGCGGGCCGCCCGATGACCACCAGCAGACCGAACCAGGTCACCAGCACCGGTACCAGGTAGCCGACGAGACCGACCAGGCCGAGTGCGACGGCCTCGAGGAACTCGCCGACGGGACCCGCCGCGTCGGCGTAGGTGCCGAGGCCAGCCAGCACGCCGAGCACGACCAGCGCGAGGCCGCCGATGTCCTGGCGGCGCTCACCGAGGTGCTCGGCCAGCGCCGAGGACACCCCCGAGGACGAGCCCCCCGAGGAGCCGCCACGGCGACCCCCGCCCCCACCGGAGCGCTGACGCGAGGCGCCACCCCCCTTGCTCGACGACCTGGACGAGGCCTTCGAGCCGCCCTTCGCGGTCGTGCCCTTGGCGCCGCCCTTGGCGGCACCCTTGGCGGCGCCCTTGCGGGTGGCGGCACCACCCGAGGCGTGCTTGCGCGTGTTGGTGGACGACGCCACAGCACCCCCTGGGTCCGGCCTGGAACGTGGCCTGTGCAGGGTAACGGCAACCACAGCGTTGGAACTACACCCGCGGCGGTGGATCCGCACCCCGTGGCCGAGCGGACGAAGGACCGGTGACCGCCCCTGCGACGAGAAGTTACGGTTACGGCACCGTAGGCTACGCCATGGGAACCCGTCGCCGGTCCGCGGCCCCACCGCCGTGGACCGGACCGCACCGACGTCGAGGAGCGCTCCGTGACCGAACCGATCATCGTGCAAGGGGGGATGGGCGTCGGCGCCTCGAGCTGGCAGCTCGCCCAGGCCGTCGCCAACCTCGGCCAGCTCGGGGTGGTCTCGGGCACCGCCGTGGCCGTGACGGTTGCCCGCCGGCTGTCCGAGGGTGATCCCGGTGGCCACGTCCGTCGCGCCCTCGAGGCCTTCCCGGTCCCCGACATCGCGGCCCGGGTGCGTGATCGCTACTACCGCGACGAGCCCACGGCGCGCGGGGCCCGCTTCCCCGGGGTCGCCCGGCCGGTGCTGGAGCCCTCCCGCAAGGACCTGGAGCTGCTGGTCGTCGCCAACTTCGCCGAGATCACCATGGCCAAGGCCGGCACCGATGGGCTGATCGGGGTCAACTACCTGGAGAAGATCCAGCTCCCCACCCTGCCCTCGCTGTACGGCGCGGTCCTGGCCGGGGTCGATGCGGTGCTGATGGGCGCCGGCATCCCCGCGCACATCCCGGCCATCCTCGACCGGCTCGCACGCCACGAGGACGTCGAGATGCGGATCGACGTGGACGGCGGCGACAAGGCGGTGTCGCGGTTCTCCCCCAGCGCGTTCCTCGACGGCCACCCCGCCCCCGCGGTGATCCGGCCCCGCTTCTTCGCGATCGTGTCCTCGCACACCCTGGCCACCTACCTCGACCGCAACACCTCGGGGGCACCCGACGGGTACGTGGTCGAGATGCCGGTGGCCGGCGGGCACAACGCGCCACCGCGGGGCAGGCCGAACCTGGATGCGACCGGGCAACCGGTCTACGGCCCCCGCGATGAGGTCAAGCTGGAGGCGATCGCGGCGCTGGGCAAGCCCTTCTGGCTCGCCGGTGGGTGGGGCACGCCTGACCGGGTCGAGGAGGCCCTCCACCTCGGTGCCGCCGGTGTCCAGGTCGGGACCGCCTTCGCCTTCTGCGAGGAGTCGGGGCTGAGCCCTGCGCTCAAGCACGCTGTCCTCGACCGGGTCGTGGACGGGACCATGACGGTCCGCACCGACCCTGTCGCCAGCCCCACGGGCTTCCCCTTCAAGCTCGTGGAGCTCGCCGGCACGATCGCCGACGTCGAGGTGGCCGAGGCGCGACCGCGCAAGTGCGACGTCGGCTACCTCCGGGAGGTCTACGCCAAGGAGGACGGTGACCTCGGCTACCGCTGCTCGGCGGAGCCGATCGCCGACTTCGTCCGCAAGGGCGGCACCGAGGAGGACGCCGCGGGCCGCCGCTGCCTGTGCAACGGGCTGCTGACCGCGATCGACCTCGGGCAGGTCCGCCGTGAGGGCTACGCGGAGCCGCCCGTGATGACCGCCGGCGACGACCTGCTCGACCTCACCCGCCTGCTGAACGGCAGCAACCGCTACACCGCCGAGGACGTCGTCACGCACCTCCTGGCCCGCGTGGGAACCCCGGCCTGACGACCCGACGGCTGACGACCCGGCGGCTGACGACCCGACGACCCGGCGACCCTGCGCCGAGCAGCCTCAGGCCTCCTGGACGACCGGGAGGATGAAGGGCCGCCGGCCGGTCTCCTGCTTCCAGAACCTGCCCAGTGCCTGCACCACGTGGCGGGAGATCGCGGCGGTGTCCTCGAACCTGGCCGCCGCGAGCCCCTCGAGCTCGACGTCCACGGCCTTGCGGGCCGCGTCGAGGATCGCGTCGGCCTGCTCGTGGAAGACCACGCCCTTCTGGGTCACCACGGTGTCGCCGGCCTTGCGCCGCCCGTGGGTGTCGATCGTGACGATCGCGATGCAGATGCCATCCTCACCGATGCGCCGCCGGTCGCGCAGCAGCGCCGGACCGACGTCGTCGAGCAGCCCGTCGATGTAGACGTGGCTCGTCGGACGGCCCTCACCGCGGGTCACCTCACCGTCGCGGAGCACGACGGAGTCGCCGTCCTCGCAGATGAACACCTTCTCCGGCAGGCACCCGGTCTCCCGGGCGATCTCGGCGTGGGCCC
>SLQK01000154.1 GCA_007131525.1 Nitriliruptoraceae bacterium
AGCGTCCCGCGGACGCCGGAGCCCCGGGTGCGCCGTCGGGCGGCACCCGCTCCTCCGGTTCATCCAGCCCGGCTCGCTCGGGCAACGGCGACAGGGATGCCAGCCAGCCGGAGGTCGCGCCACCGGTGCCCTTCACCCAGCAGCTCGGACGGGTCACGATCGTGGTCCTCGCCGTGCTGTTCGGGGTGTTCGCGGTGGCGAACAGCCAGCGCGTCGACTTCTCCTGGATCTTCGGGGAGACGATCGTCCGGGAGGGCCCGACCGGCGAGGTGACCGGAGGCGTCCCGCTGATCGTGCTGCTGCTCGGTGCGTTCGTGGCCGGCGCGGTCATCGCCGTCCTGACCGAGCTCTACGTGGCGCGTGCCCGTCGGGCCCGTCAGGCCAGCGCCGACCCCGGGAAGGGCAAGCGCAAGGGTGGCCGCAAGGACGAGGGCGGTCGCAAGGACGAGGGTGGCCGCAGCTGACCGGTCACCCGACCGGGTGGCGCTGCAGCGGTCGCCCACCCAGCAGCTGCGGCAGGACCCGAGCGGTCGCCGGCCCGAGCTCCAGTTCGGTGAGGGCCGCCAGATCGGTGAAGGTGTCCACGTCGAGGTGGAGCCCGCCGCGATCGACCCACGCGGTGCGCACCCCCGCGGCGATCGCGAGCGCGTGATGCGCGAGGGCCGAGCCCGGCCCGTAGGCGGTGCCGATGACGGCGGCCGGACGCCGGAGCAGGGCACCCGTGCCGCCCGCCGCCGTCGGCGCGATCACCACCTCGGCGTCGGGTTCGAGGACCGCCCGCACGTCATCGGCACGCAGGTGGGGGAGGTCGGCGGCGACGACCAGCGTGTGCCGGTGGCCGCCCACGCGGCGTGCGGCAGCGGCCAGCGCGTCGTCGAGCCCGCTGCACCCGGCAGGATCGGGCAGCACCTCGAGCCCGAGCTCACCCCCCGCCGCGACCGCGGCGTCACCACCCGCGACGACGACGATCTCGGCCAACCCCCCAGCGGCCAGGGCAGCGGTCACATCAGCCAGCATGGCCACCGACAGGGCGGCCCGCTGCTCGGGGTCCAGCACGTCGGCGAGCCGCGACTTGCCCTCGCCGGGGGCCCGCAGGGGCACGAGGGCGACGGGGGGATCCATGGGCGGCAGGCTAGCTGTAGGGTCCCCTGCAGCCAGCGTCGGTGGGAGGTCACGCGTGGGGCAGGTGGCGGTGATGGGGTCGGGCTCGTGGGGCACGGCCTTCGCGGCGATGTCGACCGATGCGGGCGAACAGGTCCGCCTGTGGGCCCGTCGCGCCGAGGTCGCGGACGAGGTCAACGAGCAGCACACCAACGCCGGCTACCTGCCCGGGATCACGTTGCCGTCGGGGCTGCGCGCCACCGACGATCCGGCGGCGGCGCTGGCCGACGCCGAGGTGGTCGTGCTGGCGGTGCCCTCGGTGGGTATCGAGGGCCAGCTGGCCTCCTGGGGGGAGCTGATCCCGGCGGACGCGACCCTCGTCAGCCTGATCAAGGGCGTGGACGTCGACACCCTGCGGTTCGGGAGCCAGCTGATCTCCGACGCGCTCGGGTGCGATCCGGCGCGCGTCGTGGTGGTCAGCGGCCCGAACCTCGCCCGGGAGTGCGCGGCACGGCTGCCCGCCGCCAGCGTCGCGGCGAGCCCCGAGCTGTGGCGCGCCGAGCGGGTCCAGGCCGCGGTGATGGCCCCCTACTTCCGCGTCTACACCAACGAGGACAAGATCGGTGTGGAGGTGGCCGGGGCGGTGAAGAACGTCATCGCCATCGCGGCCGGCATGGCCCACGGCATGGGCTACGGCGACAACACCAAGGCGGCGGTGTTGACCCGGGGACTCGCGGAGATGACCCGGCTCGGGGTGGCCCTCGGCGGGCAGGCGCTCACCTTCGGTGGGTTGGCCGGGGTCGGCGACCTCGCCGCGACCTGCACCTCGCCCCAGTCACGGAACCGGACCGTCGGCGAGCGGCTCGGTCGCGGGGAGGCGCTGTCGGACATCATCGACTCGATGAACATGGTCGCCGAGGGAGTGAAGTCCTCCCGGGCCCTGCTGGGCCTGGCCGAGCGGGCGGGGGTGGAGATGCCGATCACCCAGGGTGTCGTCGCCGTCTGCCACGCCGGGCACGACCCCAAGGAGCTGGTCGGGCTCCTGATGTCGCGAGAGGCCAAGCCGGAGATCTACGGGCTGTGACGGTCCTGTCCTGGCCTCGCCGCTCGAGCGAAGGAGCACCGCAGTGAGTCGTGCCGGGCTCGTCCTCATCCTGGACGGTCCGACGATGGTCGGGCGGTCCACGACCCTGCACGCCCTCCAGCGGGCCTGGCCCCGGGTGCGGTCCGGACCGCTGTTGGAGGCCGGGCTCGACAGCGCGGTCGCGGCCTTCGGCCCCAGCGCCGGCCGCTGGGCGGAGCTGGTCCTGCCGAGCGCGCCGCCGCCCGATGCGGCGCACCCCCGGATCACCTGGGGGCCACTCGGCCGCGAGCTGGTCGCCGGGATGCACCGGGTCGCAGCCACCTGGGCCCGGGCCGGCATGGATGTGGCGATGGATCACTCGCTGTTCAACCACGCGACGGTGGTGGACCTCGAGACCGCACTGGAGGGCCTCGAGGTGGTGCACGTCGGGTTGGTCTGCGACCCCGATGTCCTCGACGACCGCGAGCGGGAGGTGGGCTCGCGCACCCGCGGCCTGGCCGTGGCCCAGCTCCGCGCTCACCGGGCCGAGGTCCGCCCCGACCTCGTCCTCGACACCACCGAGTCGACCACCGAGGAGCTGGTGGACGCCATCCTCGACGTGGTCGCCGCCCGGTTGGGCGGCTGAGGGCCGGCGGCGGGGTCAGCCGAGCTCGATGCCGAGCGCCTGGGTGATCTTGGCGGTCTGCTCCATCACCCCTTGGGTGAGCTCCCGCGAACCCGGCCCGACCTCGGTGATCTGCGACCAGGCGTCGGCGACGTCCTCGGGCGTCGGGACGGTGTCGAAGGTCGCACCGTCACCCTCCAACAGCGCCACCCGGGCGATGTAGCCGCCGCCGACCGAGAAGATCCGGCCGGTGTCGGTGCAGGCCTCCGACGTCAGGTAGGCGACCAGAGGTGACACGTACTCGGGCTCGAGCCGGTCGAGGAGCTCGGCCGGCATGATGTCCTCGGTCATCCTGGACTTCGCCACCGGGGCGATCGCGTTGGCCGTGATCCCGTACTTCGCACCCTCGATCGCCAGCGTGCGGGTGAGTCCGACCAACCCGAGCTTGGCGGCGGAGTAGTTCGACTGCCCGAAGTTGCCGTACAGACCCGACCCCGAGGTGGTGCAGATCACGCGGCCGTAGCCCTGCTCCTTCATCGTGTTCCAGGCGGCCCGGGTGACGTGGAACGCCCCCAGCAGGTGCACCTGCACGACCGCGTCGAGCTGGTCCTGGGCGAGCTTCGCGAAGGAGACGTCGCGGAGGATGCCGGCGTTGTTGATGACGATGTCGACACGGCCGAAGGTGTCCAGCGCGCTCTGGACGATGGCGGCACCACCCTCCCAGGTGTGCACCCCGTCGTGGTTGGCGACCGCCTCACCGCCAGCGGCCTCGATCTCTGCCACGACCTGGTCGGCCATGGAGGCGTCGGTGCCCGTGCCGTCCCGCGCGCCACCGAGGTCGTTGACCACGACCTTGGCTCCTCGGCTGGCCAGCAGCAGCGCATGGCTGCGGCCGAGACCGCCCCCCGCGCCCGTGACGACCGCGACCCGCCCATCGAACTCGATCCCTGCCACCTCGGTGCTCCTTCGTGTCCCGTCTGGCCGTCGCACCGCTCCCGGGGGTAGCGGCTCCGCGCGGACCCTAGCGATGCCCCCGCACGGGATGGCATCCTGCCGGTCGCCGGCGAGGTGGACCCGCCCACGCACCTCAACGGCTCCGGAACCCAGGTATGCGCCGACCGCCGCACCCGGTCAGGAGCTCGCCATGGTCACGCTCGGTCATGCCCGCTGGTTCACCACCTCGGATCCGCCCTACGACTGGTCCTTCGTGCTGGAGACCCTGTCGCTGGTGATGATCGTCGCCGCGATCGTGATCGCCATCGGCTGGCGGCTGGTCGCGCCCTTCTTCCCGCGGCCGGAGCTGGGCTTCCTCGGGTTCCTCGGTCGGCTCGGACCGTGGATCCCGCGCCTGCTCGCGATCCACGCCGGGGTGTCGCTGCTCGCGCTGGCGGCCCGGCTGGAGTTCCTGGTCCCGACCCTGGCGCTGCCGGACACGTGGTACGGGATCGGCCTCGGCATCCTCGAGGGCGTCGTCGGCGTGTGGCTGATCGCCGGGTGGCGGGTGCGCACCGCCGCGTGGCTGCTGGTGATCGCCGGGCCGCTGGGCATGCTGGCCTACGGCGTCGTCCCGATCCTCGAGCGCGCCGACCTGCTCGCCGTGGGGCTGTTCCTCGCGCTGCTGCCGCCCGACGACTCCCAGGTCGGTGGCCGCATCACGGTCGACCCCGAGCAGGTGCGCGTCGCGCTGTTCGGTCTGCGGTTCCTGACCGGGCTGGCGTTGATCATCCTCGCCTTCACCGAGAAGCTCGCGCGCCCCGAGCTGTCGCTCGAGTTCCTCGACCGGTACCCGGCCTTCAACGTGCTGCAGCTGGTCGGCGGCGTGGTCGGGTTCGAGGTCAGCGACCTGGTGTTCATCCAGTTCGCGGCCGGGGTCGAGATCCTGTTCGGGCTGCTGCTCATCTCCGGCGCGCTGCCGCAGCTCGTTGTGATCGCCGCGGGCATCCCGTTTAACGCGACGCTGTTCTTCCTGGGCGCGACCGAGCTGATCGGGCAC
>SLQK01000270.1 GCA_007131525.1 Nitriliruptoraceae bacterium
AGCAGTGCGAGGCCGACCGCCAGGACCAGCAGCCCGACGCCACTGGAGTAGAAGGCGCGCAGGTCAGCGCCGACCAGGCGTGCCAGACCCGGCACCAGCAGCACCGGTGCGAGCAGCAGCCCACCTGCCACCGCTCGGGTCTGTGCGCTGGCGACCGCCACCGCCCGTTCTCCCCGCCGGACGTCGTCCCGGGCCGCCTCGGCGACCTCGACCGCCGCGAGCAACGGCGCACCCACGGCCTGCGCCAACTCGACCGCACGACGACACCGCGCTGGCAGCTGCTCGACGGAGCTCACGGGGGCACCGACCGCCACCGCCAACCGGAGCTCGTCCAGGGCACGGTCCTGCTCGGCGGTCACCTCGGCCCGCCGGCTGGCACTCAGGAGCACGACCACACCTCCTCCAGCTCGGTACCGGCAACTCCGGGCCGCACGGCCAGCAGGCCTGCGACGCGGCGCCGGCCCTCGGGGTCGCGATCGAGCCCCACGACCAGGTCGATCGCCGCGGCGACCTGTGCCCGGGCCGCGGGCAACGGGATGCCCGCGAGCAGGGCCATCCCCTCGAGACGAACGATCGCCTCACCCGGGCCGTTGGCGTGGACGGTGGTCATCGACCCGTCGTGACCGGTGTTCATGGCCTGCAGGAGATCGGCGACCTCCGGTCCCCGGACCTCGCCCACCACGAGGCGGTCGGGCCGCATCCGCAGCGCGTTGCGGAGCAGCGTGGCGACGTCCACCGCGCCCGCACCGTCCGGGGAGGCGGCGCGGGTACGCAGATGGACGGTGTGGGCGGCCGGCCGCCGCAGCTCCGGGGCGTCCTCGATCACGACGACCCGGTCCTCTCCCACCTCACCCAACAGCCGGGCCAGCAGCGTGGTCTTGCCCACCCCGGCGCGACCGCTGACGGCGATGTTGCGACGGGACCGCACGGCCACGAGGAGGTGGTCACGCACCTCGGTGGGGACGCTGCCGACCGCGGCCAGCTCCTCCCAGCTCGGCACCACGGCCGGCACCCGGCGCAGCGTGACGGTCGGCCGTTCGGCCAACGGCGGCAGGATGGCGTGCAACCGGACCCCACCGGGCAGGACGGCGTCGACGAAGGGGTGCGCCCGGTCGAGCCGTGCACCGAGCGGCCCGAGGATGCGGGCCAGCACCCGGACCAGGTGCTCGTCGTCCTCGAAGGCCACCGGCACCCTGCTCACCCTGCCGTCGCGCTCCGCGTGCACCTCCTCGGCGCCGTTGACCATGACGTCGGTCACCGCTGGATCACGGAGCACGGCCTCAAGGGGGCCCAGGCCGCCGAGATCGTCGACCAGGTCCCGCACTAGGCGTGCCCACACCTCCGGCGCCGCGACGACCCCTTCGGCTGCCAGTGCCCGCGCGACCGCACGGCGCAGCGTCGCCCGGTCGACCCGGCCACTCACCAGCTCCGTGTCATCCCGAAGCCGACGGGCGACAGCGTCGCGGAGCTGAGGGGAGAACCCCGGCTTGGCTGCCGCGGGGGCCTCCACGAGCGCGGTGCGGCCCTCGCCGGCACCGGCAGGGTCGCCATCGGTACCGGCACCGACCTCGCGTCCGACGATGGCCTCGTGATGTCCCATGCTGTGCGCCGATCCCGCCCCCGGGTCGGTGGTCCTGATCGATCAGCGCCGCCAACCGGGGGCGGTGCGATCGCATGCGGTCGGGTGCTGCAGCGAGCACGGCAACGATCAGGGCCGCGTCGAGCCCGCGGTGCCGGTGCGTGTCTGGCTCACCAGCGGCTGGAGCCGTCGCACCCAGCTCCCCGGCAGCCCCGCCGGCAGGCGTCCCGTTGCCCCGGCTCTCGCCACCCGCGCCGACCAGGGCAGACGCAGCAGCCGCCGGCCACCTGCCGCGGCCGCGAGCGCCCGGTGCGGTGCCGGTCCGTCGCCAACCACCACGACCGCCGCGGCGGTGGTCGCCTGCACCGCGGCCAGACCTGCCGCATCAGGTCGGCACACGAGCACGTCGGCATCGGGGTCGGGCCCGGCATCGAGGACCACCGCCTCGATGGTGGGGTCGGCGACCTCGGGGGCCCGATCGTGATCCAGCAGCGTGACGATCCGCAGGGACTCGAGCCCTGCCGCGCGGTCGGCGACCGCCCAGATGTCGCTGCCGCCCAGCGCGGCGGTCGGTACCCCGCGCCACGGCAGGCCGAGACCGCGGACCCCGACCACGGTCCGGGCTCCAGCCCAGGCGCGGAGCCCAGCGAGGGCGAGCGCGACGGTGGTCGTGCCGACCCCGCCGGCGCCACCACCCACCACGAGCCGGGAGCCGGACGTCGCGCGCTGCCGAGGCGCCGACAGCAGCTCCGCCGCGACCTCGGCGAGCCGGTCCCGGTCCCCGGGCCACCCCAGCACCGCTGCCGGCGCGACGTGGACGGCGGCCTCGGCCGCGCGGACCGGATCGCTCCCGTCGGGCAGCAGCAGCACCGTCGGCAGGTCGATACCGCCGGCGGTGGTCCCTCCCACCGCGTCCGATCCCCCGCCCGGCGGGGCACGGTGGTCACTGAGCAGCAGCACCGGTGGCACGGGATCGTCGTCGACGCCGTCGACCACCTGCCAGCCGAGCACGCCCTCCAGCCAGCTGCGGACCGCTTCCGCGTGCCCGCCGCCGAGCTCGAGGGCGACCGGCAGCGCCGCATGGAGGGCAGCGGGCAACGATGACTGGCCAGCGGCCAGCGTCTGCCGAGCGGGGCCGGAGCGGCCGGGGTCATCCGCGGCCGGGCCCTCGACGCGAGCAGTGTCGGGGCCCACCGCGGCCCCCGTCTCCGTCGTCATCGTCGCTGCTCCCCGTCCGACGAGCCCTTCCGGCCCGGTCCGTCCAGCACCATAGGACCGCGGGTGCTCCACCTCGCTGCGAGGTCGTTGCAGGCTGTGGACAACGGTCAGCGAGGTGCCGACCGGCGATGAACCCGGCGGGCGGGCGTCAGGCCCGGACCTGCCCCGGCCGAGCGTCCCATGAGCTCCCGGTCGCCGCCGGGGCCTCCGGAGCTACGCTGCCGGTCCTCAAGACGGAGGGAACGCGTGAGCGAGCACCACGAGGACGCGGAAGGCCTCGCCACGTCCGAGGCCGGACCTGCGGACGACCCCGGCGAGCAGTTCGCCACCGCGGCAGCCGCAGCCGCCGCCGCGGGACAGGAGACCGAGCAGCGCTACGCCCGTCCCGACGCCGATCGGCTCTCTGACCGGATGCTCGAGCAGATCGCCGCCCGCTCGACCGGCGCCAAGGAGGCGGCGTTCTTCGACCTCGACAAGACCATCATCGCCAAGTCATCGACCCTCGTCATGGGGAGGACCTTCTACCGGGACGGGCTCATCAGCTCATCGATGGTGCTCAAGACCCTGTACGCACAGGTCGTCTACCAGCTCGCCGGCGCCGATCACGAACGGATGGAGCAGGCGCGCCACGCTGCGTTGGAGCTGACCCGCGGCTGGGACGCCGACCGGATCCGGCACCTGGTCCGCGAGACGATGGAGGAGACCATCGCACCGCTGGCCTACCAGGAGGCCCTCGACCTGATCGCCGCCCACCGCCGTGCCGGCCGGGACGTGTGGATCGTGTCCTCGGGCGGCGAGGAGATCGTCGAACCCTACAGCGAGTTCATCGGCGTCAAGGAGGTCATCGCGACCCGCTCCGGCATCGACGAGCAGGGCCGCTACGACGGCACGCTCGAGTTCTACGCCTACGCGGGGGCCAAGGCGACCGCGATCAGGCAGATCGCCGAGGTCCGCGGGTACGACCTGTCCCGGTGCTTCGCCTACTCGGACTCGATCACCGACCTGCCGATGCTGTCCGCCGTGGGGCACCCGACGGCCGTCAACCCGGACAAGGAGCTCCGCGCCGCTGCCGAGGCGATGGAGTGGCAGATCCAGGAGTTCGCCTCGCCCGTCCGGCTGCGCGACCGCCTGCCTGAGGTCACGCCCACCGGCCAGGTCGTCGCCGGGCTCGGGGCGGCGGCGCTCGCAGGGCTCCTCGTGTGGCGGTACCTGACCCGGGACTGACCCGGTACCTGACCCGGGACTGCGCCAGGGCTGAGACGGGGCTGAGCCGGGAGTCACGCGGAGACTGACCGCGGCCCGGCTCGGGCAACGCCGCCGGATCAGGTGTAGTCGCGGTGGTAGACGATCCGCCCGTCGTCACCGAAGGCGAAGAAGCTGGCGCGCGGCAGATCGTTCCACCGCCGGCCGGCTGCGGTGTAGGAGATCGTCCACTCCACACCGAGCTCCGTGCCGTCCTCGGACTCGATCACGCGCTTGGCGTCGACGGCGATGTCCTCCTTCCCAGCCAGCCAGTCCTTGAGGTAGGCCTGGATCAGCAGGTTCCCCCGGTGCGGCGGGTTGTAGGGCTCGAGGTAGAGCGCATCCGCGGTGTAGACCTCCAGCAGGTCGGAGACATCCCCCTCCGAGAGCATGCTCGAGATGCGTTCCCAGGCGGTCGCTGCGTGACCCACGGTGCTGACCTTCCTCGCGTCGGTGCGCCGGGGTGCGTGCGGCGCTCGATCCCCGGCGCCACGGGGCTCGGAACCGGCCGTCGAGCTCCACGGCCAGTCACCGGGCGCTGGTCGTCGGAAGGATAGTCACCACCTCGCCTGAGGCCGCAACGCTCCCCCGCGCTCCGCGAGGTGGCCGGGCACCCGGTCGAGCGGTCGCGGCATCCTCCGCCGTGGCCGTGTCCTGGGCCGAACGGCCCGTCCCCGACCCGAGGTCCCCGACCAGCTCGCCGATCGGGGTCCGC
>SLQK01000023.1 GCA_007131525.1 Nitriliruptoraceae bacterium
CACGGACTGGCTGCACGGATGTCAGGACGCGACCGGGACGACCGACACGATGACGCGGTCGCTGACCTCCCGGGGTGAGATCCAGCCCAGGACCACCTCCCGCTCCCCCGCCAGGACCGTGCGCGAGACCTCCGTCGCCAGGGCCCCGCACCAGGAGTACTGCCCCGGCACGACCGGATCCCCACGCTCTCGGACGCAGACGAAGGGGACCAGGTCACCGTCGGCCGAGCGGACATCGGCGATGACCCCGATGGACTCGTTGACGGTCGGACCGCGCACGGTCGTGACGGTCGTGGCCGACGCGGCCCCGATCACCGCACCGAGCGCGAACAGGCCCACGGTGACGATCGTCTGACGGACCGCCGTCAGGCCCTGGCCCCTGATCCAGCGCCGGCCCACCCACACGAGCAGCGCCAGGACGGCGACACCGATGAGGACCCGAAGCACCCGCTGCCTCCCGCACGAAGGCTGACAGCTTCGCACATGGACCCGCGCGAGAAGCAGCAACCATCCGCTGCTTCTCGACCACTGAGCCGCGCCCGACCCGCCACCACCCCGCCCCGGCGCGAGAACCAGCAACTATCCGCTGCTTCTGGCGCGGTGGCCGTCCCGCCGCGGTGGTGGCGCCGCCGCCGGCCGACCCGGCGCGAGAAGCAGCAGCCATCCGCTGCTTCTCGACGTCCAGGCCGCGCCCGACCCGCCACCAGCCCAGACCGGCGCGAGAACCAGCAACTATCCGCTGTTTGTCGCGCAGGCGGAGTACGACGCGCCGGCAGGCACGCGCTCACGAAGCAGCAGGCGGAGTA
The DNA here is from genome assembly GCA_007131525.1 of Nitriliruptoraceae bacterium. Classification (GTDB taxonomy): domain Bacteria; phylum Actinomycetota; class Nitriliruptoria; order Nitriliruptorales; family Nitriliruptoraceae; genus T1Sed10-7. Next base: position 807 of record SLQK01000023.1, read on the forward strand.
CGACGGGCCGGCAGGCACACGCTCGCCACACCCCAGGCCAGGCGCGATCGCCGGCGGGGTCGCCGACGGGGCGATCGCCGACGGCAACGCCTGTGCCGTCGCCGGTTCGTTCGAGCACACCCCCGCCGCCTACCGTGGACGGTGAGCTCCCGGACCGGGCGGCGCCCGGTTGGTCCCCGTAGGGAAGGTGACAGGCATGCGCAGCCCCAAGGACTTCTTCCAGCCCCTGGCGATCGGCGCTCCCGAGCCGGTGCGAGAGATCCCCTTCCGGCCATCGCGGATGATCCACTTCTTCGATCCCTCGAACCCGAAGATGGTGGCCAAGGTCCCCGACATGGCGCCGAAGGTCGACGTCCTGCTCGGCAACCTCGAGGACGCGATCCCGGTCGAGCGCAAGGAGGCCGCCCGGGCGGGGCTCGTCGAGGTCGGCCGGACCGTGGACATGGGCGCCACCCAGCTGTGGGTCCGGGTCAACGCGCTGGACTCACCCTGGATCCTCGATGACCTGACGACGCTGGTGGGCGAGATCGGCGGCGCCCTGGACGTCGTCATGCTCCCGAAGATCGAGGGCGCCGAGGACATCCACTACGCCGACCGGCTCCTGGCGCAACTCGAGGCCCGGGCCGGTCTGGACCGCCCGCTGCTGCTGCACGCGATCCTGGAGACCGCCCGCGGGGTCGCCAACGTGGAGGAGATCTGCCTGGCCTCCCCGCGCATGCAGGGGCTGTCACTCGGGCCGGCGGACCTGGCGGCCAGCCGCCGGATGAAGACCACCCGGGTCGGTGGCGGCCACCCCGGCTACCTCGTGCGACAGGACCCGCCGGCCGACGGGGACATCGACGCCGCCGGGCGCGCCACCGCCCAGCAGGACCTGTGGCACTACACGATCGCGCGCATGGTCGACGCGTGCGGGATGGCGGGGATCCTCCCCTACTACGGCCCCTTCGGCGACATCAAGGACACCGTCGCCTGCGAGGACCAGTTCCGCAACGCCTACCTGCTCGGCTGCGTCGGTGCGTGGAGCCTGCACCCGGTGCAGATCGACATCGCGAAGCGGGTGTTCTCCCCCGAACCCGACGAGGTGGCCTGGGCCAAGCGCGTGGTGGAAGAGATGGGGGACGGCTCCGGCGCGGTGATGATCGACGGCAAGATGCAGGACGACGCCACCTACAAGCAGTGCCAGGTCGTGCTCGACCTCGCCCGCGCCCTGGCCGAACGTGATCCCGAGCTGCAGGAGGCCTACGGACTGTGAGCACCACGACCCGCCCCCGACGGACCGTCCTGTACATGCCCGGCTCGAACACCCGGGCGCTGGAGAAGGCGCGCACCCTCGCGACCGACGCGCTGATCCTCGACCTCGAGGACGCCGTCTCGCCCGACGCGAAGTCCACCGCCCGCGACCAGGTCGCTGACGCCGTGGCCGCGGGCGGGTTCGGTCACCGCGAGGTGCTGGTGCGCGTCAACGGCGCCGACACCGAGTGGTTCGAGGCGGACATCGCCGCTGTGGCTGCCGCACCCCCCGACGGGGTGCTGATGCCCAAGGTGTCCAGCGCCGCCGACGTCGCCGGGGCGGAGGCCGCGCTGGCGGCCGCGGGAGCCCCCGGCGACCTCCCCTTGTGGGCGATGCTGGAGACCCCGCGAGCCGTGCTGGACGCGGCAGCCATCGCCTCGGCATCGGAGCGGCTGGTCGGGTTCGTGATGGGGACCAACGACCTCGCCAAGGAGCTGCGGGCCGCCCACGTCCCGGGACGGGCACCGTTGCTGACGTCCCTAGCCTGGTGCCTGCTGGCGGTCCGTGACGCGGGCAAGACCATCGTCGACGGCGTGTACAACGACCTCGACAACGCCGAGGGCTTCGCCGCCGAGTGCCGCCAGGCGGTGGAGCTCGGCTTCGACGGCAAGACGGTGATCCACCCCCGCCAGCTCGATGCCTGCAACGCGGCCTTCACCCCCACCGACAGCGAGGTGGCACACGCCAGCCGGATGATCGAGGCCTTCGAGGCAGCCCGCGCCGAGGGCAGGGGGGTGGTGACCGTCGACGGCAAGCTGATCGAGAACCTGCACGTCGAGGAGGCTCGCCGCACCCTGGCCGTCGTCGAGGCGATCGCCGCGCAGACAGACTGACCTGACCCGCCCTGACCCGACCTGAGCTGACCCGCCCTGGCCCGACCTGACCCGCCCTGACCCGACCTGAGCTGAGCTGACCTGGCCCGACCTGACCCGCCCCTCCCAGGTCAACCAGGTCTACCCGGTCAACCGGTCGGCGCGCCCGGCAGGTCCGCCACGGGCACGTCGTCGACCACCTCGAGGACCTCCCCGCCGCTGCCGATCGCGACCACCTCGGTGATCTCCACCGATCCTCCGAGGAGCGCGACGTGCACGCGGTGCCATCCGACGAGGCGGACCTGGCTCTCCCGGAGCCCGACACCGGCCACCGCCAGGCGGACCGAGTCGGCGGACAGGGGCGTCGAGCCGACCACCACGGTGCGGTCCGGGCCGAGCGCCCACGCCGTCGCGGTCAGCCCGCCCGGCCACCGCTGGCCACGGGCGCGCTCCGTGGCGCCGCCGAGATCCGCCGTGAAGCTCGGCGTCAGCAGACCGGGCGTGACCTGCACCTGCCAGGCGTCACCGAGCAGCGTCTCGCCCGCCGCCAGGGTGCGGGGCAGCAGGGCCGACAGCAGCAGGCCGAGCAGCAGGACCACCACCACCGTGGCACTGACCAGGCGCTGGCGGGCGGAGAACGCCTCGAGGCCGGGGATGGGCTCCGGGGCGTCCCCGGCGCCAGGCTCGTCGGTCACGTCCCACCTCCCCCTCGGACCGCGTGGCGTGGTGGGGCCCGGCCTCACAGCCTAACGTCGCTCCGGGGCCCCGGTTCCGGGGGGTGCGGTACCGCTCAGGACGCGACCTCCCGGGTCTCGTCCTCGTCGTCGGCCGGGGCGGCGGTGCTCCCCGGGAGGACCTCCTCCACCTCGCCGACGGTGCCCTCCACCGACCCCGGCCCGCTCGCGTGCGCGGGAGCCTCCGGGTTCGGATGCTTCCACCGCTCCGCCAGCGCCCGGAGGAACACGTCCGACTCCTCCGCGCCCGGCGCACCACCGCCGAGCCGCGCGGGCACCCACCAGGCACCCGCCGGGGTGCCGTCCGGGTAGCTGCGCTGGACCTCGTCCAGCAGCGCCGCGATCCGGCGCCGGAGCTCCTGGGTGACCTGCTCGGGATCGTCGTCGGGACCGGGGTGCAGGGGTTCGCCGTAGCGGACCGTGACCGGGAGCCGCCAGGACCATCGCGGCTTCCGGCCCCTGGTGTGGAAGCGGTGGGATCCCCAGGAGACCGTCGGGACCAAGGGCACACCCGCGGCGGCGGCCATGCGGGCGGCCCCAGGCTTGAAGGGCAGCAGCTCCAGGGAGGGCGAGATCGTCTGTTCGGGGAGCACGAGGACGAGTTCGCCGGACTCAAGCGCCGCGATCGCCGAGGTCAGGGCGTCACGGCCCGCACCTCGATCGACCGGGATGTGCTCGGCACGCCGCATGAACCAGCCGAACACCGGGGTGGAGAACAGTGAGGCCTTGGCCAGGATGCGGACCGGCCGACGCCAGCTGCGGTAGGGCAGCCATCCCGAGGTGAAGAAGTCCCAGAAGGAGGTGTGGTTGGCGGCGATGACGACGCCGCCGTGGCGCGGCAGGTGCTCCGCGCCCTGGATGTCCACGCGCCACCGCTGCAGACGCATCACGGTGAAGGCGACCCAGGCCGCGAAGCGGTAGACCCAGCTGGCACGGGGGTCACCGTTGGGGTGGCGTCGGGGCATCGGGCTCTCCAGGGGTCCTCAACCGGCCGCACCCGGCGGCGGGGCATCATCGTCGATATCGGGGGCCGCGTCCACTCCGCGCGTGTGCGGCGTTGGGGGCGCTCAGGGCGGCGAGGGCGGCTGGTCCGCCGGGGGCACCGGGGGCG
>SLQK01000169.1 GCA_007131525.1 Nitriliruptoraceae bacterium
CCACCACGCCTTCACGGGACGCTCCGGCGGCATGCACGGCTACGAGGGCATCGGGTCGATCTACTGGCACATGGTGGCCAAGCTCCTCCTCGCCGTCCAGGAGCGGACCATCGAGGTGGAGCAGGACGCCGACCCGGCGTTGCTGCAGCGCCTCACGGACGCTTACCGGCGGATCCGGGACGGCCTCGGCTTCCGCAAGGATCCCACGACCTACGGCGCGTTCCCGACCGACTGCTACTCGCACACCCCGGCCCACGCCGGTGCCCAACAGCCGGGGATGACCGGGCAGGTCAAGGAGGAGGTGCTCACCCGGCTCGGGGAGCTCGGGCTGCGCATCGCTCAGGGTCGCGTGTCGATCGGCCGGCCGCTGCTCACCGATGACGACCTGTGGCGGGAGGCCGACCAGGGCGAGGGGTACGGCTTCTCGGCCTTCGGTGTCGAGGTGGAGGTTCGGCCGGGCGATCGCGATCAGGTCCACGTGGTCCACGCCGACGGTCCCGTGGCATCGCGCGACGGCTGCGGTCTCACCGAGGAGGAGTCCGCCGCCCTGTTCGACCGCGACGGTTCCATCGCGAGGATCCTCGTCGACCGCTCCGCCGACGTGACCGGGGGTCGAGCATGAGCGCACGGATCGATCAGCTGATCGCGGCGATGACCCTGGACGAGAAGATCGCCCAGATCACCCAGGTCGATCGCACCGCCATCACCCCCGAGGAGGTGGCCGAGCTCGGCATCGGCTCGATCCTGTCGGGTGGGGGCGGCAACCCCGAGCCGAACACACCCCAGACCTGGCGCGCCATGGTGGACGCCTACGTGGACGCGTCCCGGCGCTCCCGGCTCGGCATCCCGCTCCTGTACGGCACCGACGCGGTGCACGGCCACAGCAACGTCGTCGGGGCGACGATCTTCCCGCACAACCTCGCGCTCGGCGCCGCGGGTGACGCCGAACTCGTCACCCAGATCGCCCGGGCCACCGCGGTCGAGACCGCCGCGACGGGAGCCCGCTGGGCCTTCGCCCCGATGGTGGCCGTGCCCCAGGACCCGCGGTGGGGCCGCACCTTCGAGTGCTTCGGCCAGGACCCGGAGCTGGTCGCCGAGCTCGGCGCCGCCAGCGTGAGCGGGCTGCAGGGCCCGGGTCCGGGTATCGACGTGCTCGCCTGCGCCAAGCACTTCGTCGCCGACGGCGGGACCACCTGGGGGACGACCGGTGGGGCGCAGTGGGTGCCGTGGTGGGTCCGCGCCTACGGCGGGCCGGGCTGGCACATCGACCAGGGTGACGCCCGGATCGACGAGGCGACCCTGCGCGAGGTCCACCTGCCCCCCTACCTCGCCGCGCTCGCGGAGGGCGTCGGCAGCATCATGGCGTCCTACTCGTCGTGGAACGGCCAGAAGGTGCACGCCCACCGGTGGCTGCTCACCGACCTGCTGAAGGAGGAGCTCGGGTTCCAGGGGTTCGTGGTGTCGGACTACCACGCCATCGACCAGGTGAGCGCCGACTACCACGAGGCCGTGGTCAGGTGCCTCGACGCGGGCGTCGACATGGTCATGGTCCCCTTCGACCACGAGCGGTTCCGGACCACCGTCCGCGCGGCGGTCGAGGCCGGGGACCTCCCGCTCGAGCGGCTGGATGACGCCGTCCGCCGGATCCTCCGGGTCAAGGAGGCGATGGGGCTGCTCGACGGGACCGCGGAGCCGCTCCCCGACCCCTCGGTCCTGGGTGCGCCCGAGCATCGGGCACTGGCGCGCCGGGCGGCCGCGGCGGGTGCCGTGCTGCTGGCCGACCGCTCGGCGGCGCTGCCGCTGCCGTCCGATGCGACCGTGCTGCTCGCCGGCGCAGGGGCGGACGATGTCGGGCTGGCCTGCGGCGGCTGGACGATCGAGTGGGCCGGCGGTGCCGGGCCGGTGACCCCGGGCTCGACCATCGCCGACGGGCTGGCGGCGCACCTCGGACCACGGCTGGTGGCCACCGGCGCCAGCGCCGAGGACCACCGCCCACTCGAGGGGGTGACGGCCACCATCGGGGTGGTGGTCGTCCACGAACACCCCTACGCCGAGGGGCTCGGTGACCGCGAGCACCTCGCGCTGGAACCGGCCCAGGCCGAACTCGTCCGCGCCGTCGCGGACCGGGTCCAACGCCTCGTCGTGGTCGTGCTCTCGGGTCGACCCCTCTCGCTCGGCCCGGTCACCGACCTCGCCGATGCGATCGTCGCCGCGTGGTGGCCCGGCAGCGAGGCAGCCGGCATCGCGGACGTGCTGGTCGGTGCCATCCCGTTCAGCGGCACCCTTCCCTTGTCGTGGCCAGACGGGGACCTGGTCAGTCCCTCACGAGTTCCGGACCCCACCCCACCTCCCCGGTGGCTGCCCGGACACGGTCTGGTCGCGGGGCGCTCAGCGATGAGCTGAGCGCCCCCGGACCATCCGGCGGGGCCGACACTCCCTGGGGCCCCGCCGGGTGGTGGTCCGGCCGACGCGCCGCCCTCCCGTCGGTGGTCGGCCTCTTGCGGTCACTCTGCTACACCGTGAGTGGCGCTGCCGTCGGTCACGACCGACCCGGGCGGCGCCTGCACGCCGAGGCAGCTGACCACCGAACGAGGGAGCCGGCATGACCGGACACCACCGCCGTGGGTCCGGCGCGACGGGCCACCTCGGGCTCTGCACCGACCTGTACGAGCTGCGGATGGTCGCCTCCTACCTCCGGCAGGGCATGACGGCCCCGGCGACGTTCAGCCTGTTCATCCGCCCCAACGCCGCACGACCCTGGTACGTGGCGCTCGGGGTCGAGCGCGTGCTGGAGCTCCTGCCGGCGTTCACCTTCGGGCCCGAGGAGCTCGACGAGCTCCAGCGGCTCGGCATCGACCGCGAGGTGCGGGAGGCCCTCGCCACCTGGCAGGTGGACACCGGTGAGCTGTGGGCTGTGCCCGACGGCACCGTCGTGCTCGCCCAGGAGCCGCTGCTCGAGATGACGGCGCCCCTGCCGATCGCGCAGCTGCTCGAGACGGCGGTGATGAACCTCGTGCAGTACCCGACCCTGGTCGCCACCAAGGCGGCCCGCTGTGCCCTGGTGGCCGACGGGCGGATGCTGGCCGACTTCGGTTTCCGGCGGGCCCATGGGGTGGAGACCGGGGTGGAGGCCGCACTCGCGGCCTACCTCGGCGGGGGGTTCGCGACCAGCAACGTCGAGGCGGGCCGCCGCTACGGCATCCCGACCACCGGCACGATGGCGCACTCCTACATCCAGGCCTTCACCGACGAGCGTGAGGCCTTCCGCTGCTTCGCCACCGACCACCCCGACTACAGCGTCCTGCTGGTCGACACCTACGACACCCTCCGGGGCGTGGCACGCGCCATCGAGGTCTGCCAGGAGCTCGGGATCGAGCCGAAGGGTGTGCGGCTGGACTCGGGCGACATGGGGGCGCTGGCGGTCGATGCCCGGCGGCTGCTGGACGACGCCGGGTACGTGGCTGCGACGATCTTCGCCTCGGGAGGCATGGACGAGGAGGAGATCCAGCGGCTGGTCACCGAGGGCGCGCCGATCGACGGCTTCGGCGTCGGCACGGCGCTGACCGTCTCGCAGGACCATCCAGGGCTCGACATCGTCTACAAGCTGGTGGAGTACGACGATCGCCCGGTCGCCAAGTTCAGCGGCGTGAAGAGCACCTTCCCCGGACGCAAGCAGGTGGTCCGCCGCAACGGCCGACCCACCGACGACGTCCTGTCCCTGCGGGATGCGACCGAGGAGGGTGCGCCGCTGCTGCGGCCCGTCTGGCGGGACGGTCAGCGCCTCGTCCCGGTCGACGAGGTGGAGGCCGTCCGGGAGCGGGTGCGTGCCGGGCTCGACGCGCTGCCCGACACCTGGCGGCGTCCGCCCTACGTCGACCCGGCGCCACTGCCGACCCTCGGCCGGGCGCTGGAGGAGCTGACCGAGCAGGTGCGGCACAGGGTCGTCGACGACGAGTGACCCGAGCCGGGCTCGGGCCGCCGCCGTCCGTTCGGACGATGCCCGCACCGACGACGCCGGGCAGGGTGAGGAGCACGGTCACCTGACCCGACCCGGAGGACCTCATGCCGTCCGGCACCTCGCCCGACGGAGCCGAGCACCAGCAGCGCGAGCTCCACCGCCTCCCGAGCGCGCTCCCGGTCACCGACCGCCTCGGGGACCGCCTCCGCGGTCCCCTCGCGGTGTTCCTGGACTACGACGGGACCCTCACGCCGATCGTCGACGACCCCGACGACGCCCTGCTCAGCGACGAGATGCGGACCGCGATCACCGAGCTCGCGGCTGCCACCCTGGTCGCCATCGTGAGCGGGCGGGATCTCGAGGACGTGCGCGAGAAGGTGGGCATCGACGGGCTGGCCTACGCCGGCTCCCACGGCTTCGACATCCGCCACCCCGATGGCTCCTCCGAGCAGCTCGCCGTGGACGCCCTGGACGCCCTCGACGCGGCCGAGCGGGATCTCGAGGCACGGGTCGGCGAGGTCCCTGGCGCGCGGGTCGAGCGCAAGCGCTTCGCCATCGCGGTCCACGACCGGGCGGTCGACGACGCGGAGCAGCGGGAGCGGCTCGCCGGCATCGTCGCCGAGGTCGGCGACGCCCACGAGGGTCTCAGGAGCACCGGCGGCAAGCGCATCCACGAGCTCAGGCCCGACATCGACTGGGACAAGGGTCGGGCGATCGAGATGCTGCTCGCGGAGCTCCATGCCGAGGACCGCATCCCGATCTACGTCGGTGACGA
>SLQK01000181.1 GCA_007131525.1 Nitriliruptoraceae bacterium
GGCGTGGCCCCGCAACGGGGTCCGGAAGGTGCGCGCCGGTGGTTCGGGCCGGGGCTCTGCGCCCTCCGCTCCCCCGTCGCGATCCGGCTCCTCCCGGCCGCGGCTCACCGGCCACCTCGCCGCGTGCGCACACCGGACCGATCGGAGCGCGTGGCAGCAACGACGGGGCTTTCCGTGGCAGCTTCCCTCACGAGGAAGCCAGCCGCTCGGCGTCCGAGCTCCGTGGCGGTGGCCAGCAGCACCTCCGGCTGGAGATCCTCCGACTCCAGCCGCCCGTCGGTGAGGTGCAGCACGACCCAGCGGAAGGGCGGCCGGCCATCCGCCAGGGTCTGCACCAGCGCCGTGGCGCGGACCAGGGCACGGTCCTCGGGCGGGCGGGGCATGCCGGACCGGGTCACGACGACCAGCGACCGGGCCCGTTCGTCACGTCGGGGGCTATCGAGCACGAGGTCGGGCCGGGCCGTCAGCAGCAGCGCATCGTCACCGACCGGGGCTCTGAGCTGGCGGCGGACAGCGATGGAGAGACCGGCGGCGGTCAGTGGTGGCCACAGTGAGCGCAGGTCCGCGACGACGTCGACCACCTCGGCGACGATGTCGTCGCGGACCGATCGCGGCGCCGCGTTCCACCACAGCGATGCCGAGCCCGGGTCGGCAGGGCGCTCGGCCGCGACCTCATCGGCGACCGTGGCGACCACGACCTCGGGCGCGCCCAGGTGCCCGAGCTCGACGTCCCGGGCGAAACTCCGGGTCAGCAGGATGCCCCGCAGCGTGTCGCGGTCGTGGGCGATCGAGCCGGGGTCGCCCGAGGTCGGGTCGGCGAGCAGCGCCCGGACCGGCACCGCGCGACGACGCGTCGGATCGGCGACGGGGCCAGCCCCGGCCTCGCCGACCGCGTCGCCGAACGCGTCGTCGAACGCCTCGCCGAAGCCACCTCGCAGCGCGGCGACCAGCCCGGCCGGGATGAGCGGTCGGGGCTGCGCCCACCCGAGAACCTCCTCGACCACCCGTGCCTGGGCCGGGGTGGTCGTCGGGGGGCGGGGCGGCGTGGTCACAGCCCGGCGAGCCGTCGCAGGTCGGCGTCGGGGAGCTCCGCCGACACGAAGGTGCCGTCGAACTCCAGCACCGGCACCCCACCGATCCCCCGCCGGCGCTGGTGCACCATCCGGTCGCGCAGCGCGTGCACCGTCAGGCGGTCGCCGAGGGCACGCCGCACGGGGGCCTCCTCGAGCCCGGCCTCGAGCGCCAACGCGACCAGGGTCTCCTCGTCCAGCAGGTCTCGGTCCTCGCTCCAGTAGGCCCGCAGGCACCGCCACCGCCACGACGCGCCGAGCCCCGCGGCCTCGGCCACCTCCCCGACCACGTGGGCCCGCAGCGTGGGGGGCTGCCGGCTCGGTCGACGCATCGCCAGCCCGAGCTCGGCGGCGAGGTCGGCGTAGCGCGCCAGCCCCTCCAGCAGCTCACGGGTGGGTGGGACGTCGATGTCCAGGCCCAGGGTGTCGATCGGTGAGAACCGCACCGTCGCCCCCGCATCCACCAGGGCCTGCAGCCGCAGCACGGCGACCGCAGCCGCCGGAGAGGTGATGTCGTGGTGGAGGGTCAGCACCGGGGTCACGCTACCCCGTGCCGGTGGCGATCGGACGTGCCGGATCGGCGCTCCAGGCCGACCATGATCCGGGGTACAGCCGCCCTGCCACCCCGAGCTCCTCGAGCGCGAGCAGGTCCAGGCAGGCGGCGACACCGGAGCCGCAGTAGGCGATCACCTCAGGGGCCTCCAGGGCGCCGATCGCCCCGTACCGCGCACGCAGCTCCTCGGGACCCAGCACCCGCCCGCCGGCGAGGTTGTCGGTGGCGGGCGCGCTCCGAGCCCCGGGGATGTGGCCCCTCGGCGCCCCGCCGGGTTCCTCGGCAGTGCCCGCGAACCGCGCCGCGGGACGGGCATCCAGCAACACGGCGCCGGCGTCGCCGCTCACCCGCTCGAGGACCGCCGCGGTGTCGGCCAGCCGCTCCGCAGGCCAGGGCCGGACGGCCGGCGCCGTCGGGGGACGGGACGTGCCACCCGGTGAGGTCGGACCGTCCCACGCCGCCAGTCCGCCGTCGAGCAGGGCCGCACGCTGCCCGAGGCTGCGCAGCATCCACACCAGCCGGGCGGGCGCGACCCCTGGGCCGTGGTCGAAGGCGACGACCACGTCACCCTCGGCGATGCCGAGGCGGCCGAGCGTCGCCGCGAAGGCCTCGGGTGTGGGGAGCGGGTGCCGGCCGCCGTCGACGCTCGGCGGGCTGGACAGGTCCGTGTCCAGATCGACGTAGATCGCACCGGGCAGGGTCGCCTGCAGGTGCTGCGCAGGACCCTGGGAGCCGTCGAGGGACCACCGCACGTCGGCGAGCACGACGCCGTCCAGCACCGGCGCCAGCTCGTCGGCGGCGATGAACGGCCGGTGGCAGAGCAGGTCCGACGTCGTCACCTCGCTGCCTTCCGTGGACCACGGGCTGGTCCCGCTGGGGACCCGGACGCCGAGGGTAGATCGCCGCTGCGATCGTGGTCACCGTGCCCACCCCAGGCGGGACCTCTTGCTCTGGAGCCGGATGCGCGGCAGACCGTAGCTTGCGGCTACCCAGGAGGTCGATGCCGTGCCCAGATCCGTCCGGACGTTCCTGCCGGTCGTCGGTGACCCGGTCGCGCTCGCGACTGCCTTCGACGGGGATCCTGCCCGTTGGCTACCTGGCGCCCGCCGCGAGGGGGCGGACTGCTTCGTGCTCGCCCTGCGCGCCGGCTCCCTGACCCGGACCGTCCGGGCGACGGTCGGCTCGCCCTGGCGGGCCGGCGCCACCCGGTGGCGCACGCTGAGCTGGGACCCCATCTCCGAGGACGGTGAACCGACCGCGATGGACCGGCTGCTGCCCAGCCTCGACGGGGAGCTGGGCCTGCACGCCCAGGCCGGCGGGCGCACGACCCTGCTGCTGGATGCGAGGTACCGACCCCCCGGCGGTGCCTTCGGCGGTGCCTTCGACGCCGTCGCGATGCACCGGCTGGCCCGGACCACCGTGGAACGGTTCCTGGAGGAGGTGACCGCCCGGCTGGCCGGGGAGGCCCTGCTCCTCGATGACGGTCCGGCACCCGCCGAACCGAGCCCGTCAGCGACCGGGGACGGACCAGACCACCACCGTGCCCCCGTTGGCGCCTGGTGAGCTGATCGCGAAGGAGCCGCCGAGGGTCTCGGCTCGCTCCCGCAGGTTGGCGAGCCCGAAGCCACCCCGGGTCTCCGCCCCCGGAGCGATGCCCCGACCGTCGTCAGCGACCCGCAACCGGACCCCGGCGTGGTCGGCAGCGAGCTCCAGCTCGATGTCGGTCGCGTCTGCGTGCTTGGCGACGTTGGTCAGCGCCTCGCGCACCACGGGCAGCAGCTGCTCGCTGACCTCGACCCCGACGACGGTGTCGATGGGACCGTCGAAGCGGACCCGTGGCGCCCGCGGCAGCACGGCCGAGAGCTCCTCGACGACCTCGAGCACCTGCGCCCTGACCCCGCGCTCCGTGGCGTTGGAGGACTGGAGGGCGAAGATGGTGGCGCGGATCTCCCGCACGGTGCTGTCGATGTCATCCACCGCCCGCTCGAGGCGTTCGCCGACCTCGGGCTGGTCCGCCAGGCGCCGCTGGGTGGACTGCAGGGAGAGGCCGGTGGCGAACAGGCGCTGGATCACGGTGTCGTGGAGGTCTCGGCCGATCCGCTCCCGGTCGGCGATCAGCGACAGGTGCTGCACCTGCGCCTGGGCTCGCTCGAAGCTCCACGCCACGTTGACCTGGGAGGCGAAGGACACCAGCGCCTCGAGCTCCTTCGCGGTGAAGGCGTCGTCCCGACCGACCCCGATGGCAGCCTCCACCTCGCCGGCCACCTTGATCGGCGCCCAGACGGCCGGCCGTCCGAAGACGGGGCCGTGGTCCAGCCGGATGGCCTCCGCCCGTTCCAGGGTGCGCAGCATGGGTGCGTCGGAGAGCTCCAGGAACCCCTCTCCCGGTGCTTTGCCGGTCGAGGCCAGCACCCACAGGCCTTCGTCGTGCTGCTCGATCAGACAGGCCCCGTGGGCGTCGAGGAGCTCGGCGGCGCCGCTGACCACGCGCCGTCGGACACGGTGGGGCGCCTCGCCATCGAGCACCGCGGCGGCGACCTCACCGATGGCCTCGCGCCACCGCTCGCGGCGGCGGGCCTCGTCGTAGAGCCGGGCGTTGGCGATGGCCGCACCCGCCACCGCCGCGAGACCGACCAACAGTCCCTCGTCCTCCGCGCTGAACCCCGACCCGTCCTGCTTCTCGGTGAGGTAGAGGTTGCCGTAGACCTCCGTGCCGATCCGGATCGGCACCCCCAGGAAGCTGCGCATCGGCGGGTGGCCAGGCGGGAAGCCGTAGGCCGCGGGATGCTCGCTCAGGTCCTCAAGCCGGATCGTCTCGGGCCGGGCGATCAGCAGCCCGAGGACACCCTGGCCCTCGGGGAGGTGCCCGATGTCGTCGACGACCTCCGGCGGCATGCCGTGGTGCACGAAGGCCGCCAGGGACGTGCCCTCCTCGCCGAGGACCCCCAGCGCCCCGTAGCGGGCGTCGACGAGGTCGCATGCGGCGTGGACGATGCGGCTGAGCATCGACTCCAGCTCGAGATCGCTGGCGATGGCGAGCACGGCCTCGAGCAGGCGCGTCAGCCGGGGATCGAGGTCCCCACCCTGCGCGGCGTCA
>SLQK01000197.1 GCA_007131525.1 Nitriliruptoraceae bacterium
CCTGGTAGGTGTCGGGGACACCGGGCGCGGTCAGCTTGGTCAGCGTCATGGCCAGGGAGGTCACCGCCCCCACCTCGGCGATGGCCGCCACCGCCTCCTCGATCGCCGAGACCAGCGCCGGGTCACCGGTCAGGGCCCGGGCGTACCGCTCCAGTGAGGCCTCGTAGGCGGTGTCAGGGGTCAGCCAGTTGGTGGCCTCCTTGCCCTCCCGCGCGGCCTTCACCAGGTAGGCGGACAGCCGCTCGGCGTCGATCGGCCAGGCACCGACGGCGGTCTGCCAGGCGAGGTGCTCGTGGGCGGGCAGGGGCCACCTGCCGCCCACCTCGGCGTCCCCGGTCGGCGACGGGACCGACGTCGAGGTGGGGGCGGTGCGGGCGTCGGCGGCCAGAGCCTGCAGCCGGTCGACGGTCGCGACCCACCACCCCGGGCGCTGGGCCAGCACGGCCAGGCGTGCGCGCACGTCCTCGCTGCGCTTGGTGTCGTGGGTCGAGGACAGGCGCATCGTGGCCGGACGGTGCAGCGCGACCTCGGTGTCGAGGCCGTGGAGCTCCGCCACCGACACGCCGACCTCGGCGGGATCGGATCCGACCTCGTTCACGGCCGTGCAGCGGGTGTCGCGGTACAGGACGGTGTCCTCGAAGCCCTTGGCGATCGCCGGACCGGTCAGCTGCTGGAAGGCGGTGACGAAGGCCACCGTGGCCTCGTCCGCCGCGCCGCCGGTGAGCACCCCGGCGAGGTCATGGCAGGCCGCGGCCAGATCGGGACGACGGGCGCTGGCCCGGGCCACGGCTTGGGCGACGATCGCGGCGTCGCGCGGGTCCACCGGCTCCTTCCCGGGCCGCAGGTAGGTGCGGTAGACGGGCCAGACGACCAGCAGCTCGGTGAGGGCCGCGGCGAGCTCCTCCCCCTCCCGGGCGACGACCGCGGCCGCCAGTCCCGTGACCCGGGCACGCTCGGCCCCGAACAGCGCCGCCAGTGCCGTCCGTTTGGCCTCGTCCACCAACCGCTCGCGGTGCAGCTCGGTCCCGGTCAGACGGGTCTGGAGCTCGTCGAGGATCGGGCCTGCGGCCGGGTCGAGGTGGATGCCCAGCGTCGGAGCGGCCAGCTCGTAGCCGACGGTGCCGGCCACGGGCCACCCGTCGCGGAACCGCTCGCCGTGCTCGAGGATCTTCTCGACCACCACGTAGGCGTCCTCGCCGACCGCGGCGCGGAGGTCGTGGAGGTAGCCGACGGGGTCGGCCAGCCCGTCGGGATGGTCGATCCGCAGCCCGTCCAGGGTGCCGTCGGCGAGCAGCGGGAGCACCGCGGCGTGGACGTCGGCGAACACCTCGGGGTCCTCGACCCGCACGCCACCGAGGGTGTCGATGTCGAAGAACCGGCGGTGGTCGAGCTCCTGGTTGGCCCGCCGCCAGAACCCGAGCTGGTAGTGCTGGCGGTCCAGCAGCGCGCCGAACCGGTCCCGGTCCTCACGGCAGGTGGTGATGGTGCCGTCCACGTCGGCGGGGTCGAGCCCTGCGTCGGCGAGGGACCCGGGCGCGACCGGCCAGGCGTGGTCGTGGTAGACGACCCGCCAGGCGGGCACCAGGTCGTCCTCGACGTGGGCGAGCTGGAGCGCGTCGCCGGCGAGCGCCTCCGGCAGACGCTCGCCGAGCTCCGGCAGCAGCAGGGTCGGCTGCCCGTGGGGGCCGGGCTGCCAGTGGATGTCGAGGTGGCGCCCGTACCGGCCGGAGGGGCCGTGGGCGAGGGTGTCCCACCACCAGGGGTTGCCCGGGCTGATCAGGCCGACGTGGTTGGGGACGATGTCGAGGAGCAGCCCGAGCCCGGCCGCGTGCGCCGTCGCGGCCAGGGCCCGCAGCCCCTCCTCGCCGCCGAAGCTCGCGCGGATCCGCGTCGGATCGACCACGTCGTAGCCGTGGGGGGAGCCTGGGACCGCCTCCAGCGACGGCGACAGGTACAGGTGGCTGACACCGAGGTCGGCGAGTCGCGGCACGACGCGTTCGGCGTCGGCGAAGGTGAACCCGTCGTGCAACTGCAACCGGTAGGTGGCCAGCACCGGCCGACCGGCAGGACCCCGACCGGCCGCACGCGCGCCCGCGGCACCGCCGGCTGGGGTCATCTGGCTCCCCCGTTCTGCTGACGGAGCAGCACCATGCCGCGGGCCGGGACGACCCGCTCCCCGCCGAGCGCGATCACCTCACGTTCGTCGTCGGGGGCCCGGAGGCGGCGCTCGTCGGTATCCAGGACCACCGCGAAAGGCCCCTGCGGCCCCTCGGCCGGCAGGGTGAAGGTCAGCTCCTCGTAGTGGGCGTTGATCAGCAGGAGGAAGGAGTCGTCCAGGACCATCGACCCGCGCTCGTCGGCGCTGGCGAGCCCCGAGCCGTTCAGGAAGATCTGCAGCGACTTGGCGAACCCCGACTCCCAGTGCTCGTCCGACATCAGCTCCCCATCGGGGGTCAGCCAGGCGATGTCGCTGAAGCGTTCACCACGGACGGCCCGGCCCTCGAAGAACCGCTTGCGCCGGAACACGGGGTGGGCGTTGCGCAGGTCGATCAGCTCCTGGGTCCAGGCCAGCAGGTCGTGGTCGATCGCACCCCAGTCGAACCACGAGATCTCGTTGTCCTGGGCGTAGCCGTTGTTGTTGCCCCCCTGGGTGCGCCCGAGCTCGTCACCACCGAGCAGCATCGGGACCCCCTGGCTGAGCAGCAGGGTGGTCAGCAGGTTGCGCTGCTGGCGGGCGCGCAGCCGCAGCACCTCCGGGTCGGTGGTCTCGCCCTCCACCCCGCAGTTCCAGGACCGGTTGTCGTCGGTGCCGTCCCGGTTGTCCTCCCCGTTGGCCTCGTTGTGCTTGTCGTTGTAGGAGACCAGGTCGCGCAGGGTGAACCCGTCGTGGGCGGTGACGAAGTTGATCGAGGCGCTGGGCCGGCGGCGGTCGGACTGGTAGAGGTCCGAGGACCCGGTGAACCGCGCGGCGAACTCCGGCACGGTCTCGTCGACGCCGCGCCAGAAGTCACGGACCGTGTCGCGGTACCGGCCGTTCCACTCCGACCACAGCGGCGGGAAGTTGCCGACCTGGTAGCCACCCTCGCCGATGTCCCAGGGTTCGGCGATCAGCTTCGTCTGGCTGATGACCGGGTCCTGCTGGATCACCTCGAAGAAGGTCGAGAGCCGGTCGACGTCGTGGAGCTCACGGGCGAGCGTGGAAGCGAGGTCGAAGCGGAAGCCGTCGACGTGCATCTCGGTCACCCAGTAGCGCAGGGAGTCCATGATCAGCTGCAGCACGTGGGGGTGGCGCATGTTCATGGAGTTGCCGGTGCCGGTGTAGTCCATGTAGTACCGCGGGTCGTCGTCGACCAGCCGGTAGTAGGCCTGGTTGTCGAAGCCCTTGAGGCTGAGCGTCGGCCCGAGGTGGTTGCCCTCGGCGGTGTGGTTGTAGACCACGTCGAGGATCACCTCGATACCGGCCTCGTGGAGGGTGCGCACCATCCGCTTGAACTCGGGCACCACCCGGGTGGCCTCCACCGAGGCGTAGGCATCGTGCGGTGCGAGGTAGGCGATCGAGTTGTAGCCCCAGTAGTCCTTGAGCCCCTGCTCGACGAGGTGGTGCTCGTGGATGAAGCGGTGGACCGGCAGCAGCTCGATGGCGGTCACCCCGAGGTCGATCAGGTGCTGGACCACGGCCGGGTGGGCGAGCCCGGAGTAGGTGCCGCGCTGGTGCTCGGGCACGGCCGGGTGCTGCATGGTCAGGCCCTTGACGTGGGCCTCGTAGATCACCGTCTCATGCATCGGGGTCCGGGGCGGCGCGTCGTTGCCCCAGTCGAAGAAAGGCTGGGTCACCACCCCCCTGGGCACGTAGCGCGCCGAGTTCCTGGTGTTCATCGGCCCGTCGGGGTTGCCGAAGCGGTAGCCGAAGATGGCCTCGTCCCAGGTGAGGTCGCCGACCACGGTCTTCGCGTAGGGGTCGAGCAGCAGCTTGTTGGGGTTGCAGCGCAGCCCCTTGGCCGGGTCGTAGGGCCCGTGGACGCGGAAGCCGTACCGGGTCCCCGGCGCGATATCCGGGGCGTAACCGTGCCACACGAAGCCGCTGACCTCGGGGAGCGGGATCCGCTCCTCACGGGTCTTGGTGTGGAAGATGCACAGCTCGACCTTCTCGGCCACCTCGGAGAACACCGAGAAGTTGGTCCCGTAGCCGTCGAAGGTGGCGCCGAGGGGGTAGGCCTTGCCGGGCCAGAGCTCGGTGGTCATGCGGGCTGCCTCTCGATGGTGCCGGGGCCGGTCAGCACCCGGACGCTGCGGCGTTGCAGCGGCACGGTCAGCACCGCACCGGCCTGCTGGGGTGGTCCAGCGGGGTCCTGACCGCCGTGCTGCCGGCCGGCGGTGGAGAACCGCTCCCGCCAGGGGCCGGGGGCGTGGGCCAGCACCACCTCGACGTCGCGGTCGTCGGCGTTGATCGCCACCACCACCTCGCCGAGCGGCCCCCTACGGTGCAGGGCGATGGCCTGGGCGCCGGCGACCAGGGTCGCGTCGACGTCGTGGCCGGCCGGGTCGTGGAGCACCGGTAGCGCGCGGCGCAGGGCGAGCAGCTCCCGGTAGAGCTCGAACATCGCCTGGTGGGGCCCATCGTCGTGGGCGAGGTCGAGGTCGAGGGTCGAGCGGCGGAAGGTGGCCTCCGACTGCGGGTCGGGGGCCTCACCCTGCCAGGCGAAGGCGGCGAACTCCTC
>SLQK01000113.1 GCA_007131525.1 Nitriliruptoraceae bacterium
ACGACATCCACCACACCATCGATCCGGTCACCCGCATCGAGGGGCACGCGAAGATCACGCTGCGCCTCGACGACGCCGGCGAGGTCGCCGACGCGCGCTTCCACGTCACGGAGTTCCGTGGGTTCGAGGAGTTCTGCAAGGGACGGCCGATCGCCGAGATGCCCGGCATCACGGCCCGGACCTGTGGCATCTGCCCGGTCAGTCACCTGTTGGCTGCCTCCAAGGCCGGGGACGCGATCCTCGGCGTCATCCCGCCCCCGGCGGCGCTGCGGCAGCGGCGGCTGCTCAACCTCGGGCAGATCCTGCAGTCCCACAGCTTGAGCTTCTTCCACCTCTCCGCCCCGGACCTGCTGCTCGGCATGGACCACGACCCGGCGACGCGCAACGTCTTCGGCCTCATGCAGGCGGAACCGGAGATCGCCAAGCGCGGGATCCGGCTGCGCCAGTTCGGCCAGGAGGTGATCCGCGCGGTCTCCGGTCGTCGGGTGCACGGTCACCAGATCGTGCCCGGAGGGGTCACCGAGGTCTTCACCACCGAGCAGCGTGACGTGATCGCGGCGGACATCGACGAGATCCTCAGCGCCGCGGAGGCGACGCTGGAGCTGCTCGACTCGGTCTCGGGACGCTTCGACCGGGAGCTCGCCTCCTTCGGTGACTTCCCGTCGCTGTACCTCGCCCACGTCCAGCCCGACGGCACCTGGGAGCACGTCGAGGGTCGCCTCACGATGATCGACCACGACGGGTCGGTGGTGGTGAACCAGTTCGATCCGGCCGACTACCGCGAGCACCTCGGCGAGGCCGGCAAGTCCGACTCCTACCTCAAGTCCCCCTACTACCGCGCCCGCGTCGACGGTGACGACCCCCGGCCCGGCATGTACCGGGTGGGTCCGCTCGCCCGGATCAACATCGCCGAGCGGTTCGGGACCCCCATCGCCGACCAGGGGCTGGCCGCTTTCCGCGAGCGGTACGGACGGATCGCCTCCTCGGCGTTCCTCTACCACCATGCGCGGGTGCTCGAGGTCATCGCCTGCGCCGAGCGGATCGCGGCCCTGATGGATGACCCGGTCCTGCTGGACACGCGGGTGCGTGCCGAGGCCGGCATCAACGCCAACCGGGGCGTCGGGGCGTCCGAGGCGCCTCGCGGGACGTTGATCCACGACTACGAGGTGGACGACCACGGGCTGATCACCGCGATGAACCTCATCATCGCCACAGGCCAGAACGACCTGGCGATGAACGCCACGATCCTGTCGATCGCGAAGGAGTTCGTCGACGGGCCGGAGCTCACCGACGGCATGCTGAACCGGATCGAGGCCGGGGTCCGTGCCTACGACCCCTGCCTGTCCTGCTCGACCCACGCGATCGGGCAGATGCCGATGAAGGTGCAGCTGTTCGCGCCCGACGGCGAACTGCTGCAGGAGGTGCGCCGCGACTGACGGCGCCTGCGCCGACCCGACCCCGGTGCTGGTCATCGGGGTCGGTTCGCTGCTGCGCACCGACGACGCGGTGGGTCGGGTCGTCGCTGAGCGGCTGGAGGCGCTGGACCTCGACGACGTCGAGGTGGTCTCGGTCCACCAGCTGACCCCGGAGCTGGCCCCGGGCTTCGATCGTCGACGGCTGGTGGTGATCGTCGACGCGGCGGTCGACGTCACGGAGCTGACCGTGAGCCCGATCGCCATCGATGGCTCGGGGGAGCTGATGACCCACCACCTCGGGCCGGCCGGGCTGCTCTCCTTCGCCGCGAAGCTCGGGTGGCGGCCACAGCGGGCGGTGGCGGTCCGCATCCCCGTCCGTGACCTGGGGGTCGGCACGGAGCTCTCCGAGGAGGGGTCGGTCCTGGTCCAGCAGGCGCTGACCGAGGTGCGTGCCCTGCTCAGCGCCGAGCGCTGACGGAGGTGCGCCGCCGCCGACGCTGGTCGTCGGTGCGGGTGGCGGGCCGGGCGCGGCCGGGCGCTAGCCTCCCTCCCGGGAGCCTCGCACCACCTCGCCGTCACCTCGTGGAGAGCCGATATGCCAGACGCTGTGATCGTCGCCGCTGCCCGGAGCCCGATCGGCCGGGCCTTCAAGGGGTCGATGACCGAGCTGCGTCCCGACGACCTGACCGCCACCATCGTGGCGGCCGCGCTGGCGCAGGTGCCGCAGCTCGACCCGGCGGAGATCGACGACCTCATGCTGGGCTGTGGGCTCCCCGGCGGTGAGCAGGGCTTCAACATGGCCCGGGTCGTGACCACGCTGCTCGGCTGGGAGGTCCCCGGCACGACCATCACCCGGTACTGCTCCTCCAGCCTGCAGACCACGCGGATGGCGATGCACGCGATCCGGGCGGGGGAGGGGGAGGTGTTCGTCTCTGCCGGCGTCGAGATGGTGTCGCGCTACGTCAAGGGCAACTCCGACAGCCTGCCCGACACCCAGAACCCCCGCTTCGCCGAGGCGGTCGCACGGACCGAGGCCCGGGCGCAGGAGGGCGCTGACAGCTGGGAGCCGAGCGAGGTCCCCGACATCTACATCCCGATGGGCCAGACCGCGGAGAACGTCGCCCTGCGCAACGGCGTGAGCCGCGAGGCGATGGACGACTTCGCCTACGCCTCCCAGACCCGCTACGCCGAGGCGGCTGCGGCGGGGTTCTGGGCCCGGGAGATCACCCCGATCACCCTGCCCGACGGGTCGGTGATGGACGCCGACGAGTCGCCACGACCGGCGAACCGGGACAAGATGGCCGAGCTGCAGCCGGTGTTCCGGCCGCACGGCCGTGTGACGGCGGGCAACGCCTGCCCGCTGAACGACGGGGCGGCGGCGCTGGTCGTCATGTCGGACGTCAAGGCCGCGGAGCTCGGCATCGAGCCCCTGGCCCGGGTCGTCAGCACCGGCGTGTCGGCCCTGGATCCGGAGATCATGGGCCTCGGCCCCGTCGCGGCGTCGCAGCAGGCCCTGGCACGGGCGGGGATGACGATCGACGACGTGGACATCGTGGAGATCAACGAGGCCTTCGCGGCCCAGGTGCTGCCCTCGGCCGATGCGCTCGGGATCGACCACGCGGACCTCAACCCCTTCGGTGGGGCGATCGCACTGGGGCACCCCTTCGGGATGACCGGGGCGCGCATCACCACCACGCTGCTGAACGGGCTGCGTGAGCGCGACCAGACGATCGGGCTGGAGACCATGTGCGTTGGCGGCGGCCAGGGCATGGCGATGATCGTCGAGCGGCTGCGCTGAGCAGACGCCGCCATCGGACCGAGCGGCTGCGCTGAGCAGACGCCCGCGTCAGCGGCGCTGGCGGGGGTCCCTCAGGACCTGGCCGACGGTCTCGTCGTCGAGGTAGGTGTCCTCGTCGGGTTGCTTCTCACGGATCCGCCAGGCCTGGAAGGTGTCGAGCAGGAACAGCACCAACCCCAGTCCACCCATCATGAACACCACAGCGCCGATGGCGAACAAGGTGCCGGGGCTCATCTCGGTCCCTCCCCGGCAGCCACCAGCGCCCCGAGCGAGAACAGCGACGGGACCCACAGGCCGACGAAGATCGCCGTTTCGCGGTCCTCGGTCAGGAACCAGAGCCCCACCGACAGGGCCAGTGACAGCGTGCCGGCGACCAGGAAGACCAGCTTCGCCATGGCCCTGCGCCGTTGCCGCGGGGACAGCGGTGATGGTCGGTCGTGGGTCTCGAGTTGGCTCATGCTCGGCTCCTTCCCTCGCCACAGGTGCGGAGCTGTCGCCCAGACCGGACGGGTCGGACGGCGTGAGCACGCCGGGCCCCGCCGATGGGTGTGGCCAGGGAGGGTCAGCCGTCGGCGATCAGCTGCGACAGTCGCCCGGCCACGTCATCGGTGACCGGCTGCCCGTGGGCCAGCGCCAGGGTCCCCGCCCCGAGGGCCGCCAGACGGGCGACCGAGGCCAGGTTGGGGGCCGACCGCCAGCACAGGAAGGCCGGCGCCGGTCGGAGGCTGAAGACGTTGAACACCACGTCGCCGCCGATCACCACGTCGCGTGCGGGCAGGTGGAAGGCGACGTGGCCGACGGTGTGGCCGGGGGTCGCGACCACCTCGAGTCCTCCGGCGATCGGGAGCTGCTGGCCGTCCTCGAGCGCGCTCGCATCGGGGATCGGGACGGAACGGCCCCAGGCGCCAGGCGCCGGCAGGCGTGAGAACAGGCGGCCACCGAGGTGCTCGGCGGCCGGCGGATCGGCCAGGCCACGCGCGACGGCCAGGTCATCGCGACCGATGGCGACCGAGGCGGCGGAGCCGCTGCGGCGCAGCCGCCGGACCCCGCCGATGTGATCGGGGTGGGCGTGGGTGAGCAGCACGCGTGTGACGTCGCTGGGTGCGATGCCGAGCCGCGCGAGCCGGGCCGTCAGACCGGGCCGGTCGAGCCCTGCGTCGACGAGGACGACCCCGTCGTCGTCGCGGAGGACGACGACGTTGACCCCCGTCTGGACCGTGAGCTGGTGGACCCCGTCCCCGAGCTCGACGTGACCGCGCATCCTGCCACCTCGGTGTCGCCCGGGACCTCACCGCCGCGGCACGCCGCGACCGGCCACAGTGGGCCGTGTCGGCACGGCAGCCGGGGCTCGCGTCAGGCGGTGCGGATGTCCCGGAGCGTGACCGCCAGCTCCACCCCGGTCGGGGTGGTGAAGCGCACCGTAGCGCCGACCGACTGGTCGAGGACGGCCTGTCCCATCGGGCTCTCGGCGGAGAGGATCTCCAGCTCGTCGTGGCTGTCCTCGCGGCTACCGATCAGGTAGGTCTCCTCGTCGCCCTCGATGTCGAGCACCACGACCAGCCCCGGTCGGGCGACGTCGGTGCTGTCGGGCTCACCGATCCGGGCGTCGCGGAGCAGCTCGGTCAGCTGCCGGATGCGCGCCTCCATCTTGCCCTGCTCGTCCTTGGCCGCGTGGTACTCGGCGTTCTCGCGCAGGTCCCCGTGGGCGCGGGCGACCTCGATCTCCGCCGAGATGCGCTCACGACCTTCGGTGCGCAGCGACTCGAGCTCGGCGTTGAGGCGGTCGTAGGCCTCCTGGCTCAGCCACGTCTCGGGCATCGGGGACTCCGGATCGTCGGGACGAGGGTTCGGGCTCCCTTCCCGGGGAGCCGGGCCACAGCCTCAAGGGTGGGCCTCACGAAGGACGCCCGGACGAGACCGCCCGGGCGTGCGTTGCGTCGAAGGATACCACCTCGCTCACCCCCGGTGACCGGAGGGTCCGTGTCCGTGTGGACCGGGGGCCCTAGCATCACCGGTATGGGTGCTCGCGATCTGGTCTACCGGGTCTACGAACGCCAGCTCGAGCGGGAGCTGGCCGATGGCCCCATGCCCCGGCACGTCGGGGTCATCATCGACGGCAACCGCCGGTACGCCGCGGAGCGGGGGCTCGGGACGCC
Organism: Nitriliruptoraceae bacterium; assembly: GCA_007131525.1. Lineage (GTDB taxonomy): Bacteria > Actinomycetota > Nitriliruptoria > Nitriliruptorales > Nitriliruptoraceae > T1Sed10-7. The sequence continues at coordinate 5,370 of SLQK01000113.1, forward strand.
CTCCCACGGCCACGAGGCGGGCGCCCGCCACATCGATCCCTTCCTCGACTGGTGCCTCGAGCTCCAGATCCCCTACGTCACCCTGTGGCTGCTGTCCACCGACAACCTGACCCGCGACGACGCCGAGGTGACGGCGCTGATGCAGATCATCGAGGCGACCATCGAACGGATGGGCTGCACGAAGGACGCGGCGGATCGGGGCCTGCGGGTCACCGCCGTCGGTGCGCTCGACCTGCTGCCGGAGTCGACCCGCCAGGCGCTGAAGCGGGCGGAGGAGGCCACGGTCGGGCACGATCGGCTGCGTGTGCAGGTGGCGGTGGGCTACGGCGGCCGCCAGGAGATCACCGATGCGCTGCGCAGCCTGCTGCTCGACCGGGCCGCCCAGGGCGCGTCGCTGGAGGAGGTCGCCAGCGAGCTGACCCCCGCCGACATCGGGCACCACCTCTACACCACCGGGCTACCCGATCCGGACCTCATCATCCGCACCTCCGGCGAGGTGCGGTTGTCGGGCTTCATGATGTGGCAGTCGGCCCACAGCGAGTACTACTTCTGTGACGCCTACTGGCCCGAGTTCCGCAAGATCGACTTCCTCCGGGCCCTGCGGGACTTCCAGCGGCGGACCCGACGCTTCGGCCGGTAGGGCCGACCCCCGGTCCAGCCTCCCCCGATCGCCACCGGGCCGTCGCTACGTTGCCCCACACCCGCCGCGGTGCGTGGCGGCCACCCGACACGAGGTCTCGAGCGACGTGTCCCACCGCGCTGCCGGTCACCGCCACGCCCGCCGCTGTCCCTCGACGCCGCCCCGATCGGGCGGCGTTCGTCGTCGACCCGACCGCGGTTCCCCACGGGGGAGCTCGTGCCGGGTCACCGGTCCCGGGAGCGCTCGATGACGTCCACCGCCAGCATGCCCGCCACGCCGTCGGCAGCGACCGTCGAGCGGCGCACCTACGTGCTCGACACCTGCGTGCTGTTGGCCGATCCCCACGCGCTGTTCCGCTTCGAGGAGCACGACGTGGTGCTCCCGCTGGTCGTGATCGAGGAGCTCGACCGCAAGAAGTCGGCGCTGGACGACGTCGGGCGGAACGCCCGCCTGGCGCTGCGCCAGATCGAGCAGCTGCGGGCCAGCTCCGGGGCGGGACTTCGCGACGCGCTGCCGCTGCCCTCCGGCGGCTCGGTGCGCATCGAGGCCAACCACGTCGACACGCCGCTGCCGTCCTACCTCGACCGGGCCCAGGCCGACCACCGCATCCTGTGCGTGGCCATGGCGATCGGCGCGACGCTGGTCACCAAGGACGCGGCGCTCAGGATCAAGGGCAGTCAGCTCGGGGTGGCGGTGGAGGACTACCGCGGTGACACCGTCCGGGTCGAGGAGCACACCACGGGCGTCGTCGAGCTGGAGGTCGACGCGGGGGTCCTCGACCGCCTGCACCGCGACGGCAAGGCCCAGCTCGATGCGGAGCTCGCCGACCTGTCAGGCGTCGACGAGCTGTGGCCGAACGCCTGCCTGGTCCTGCGCGCCGGCCGGTCCTCCTCGGGTCTGGCCCGGGTCACCGAGGTGGCACCGGACGGCACCGCCACCCTGCACCGGGTCCAAGGACACCGCCAGGTCTTCGGCATGGCGCCTCGGGATGTGCGGCAGACCTTCGCGATCGACCTGCTGCTGGACCCCGAGGTCCCCTGCGTGTCGGTGATGGGTATGGCCGGGACCGGCAAGACCTTCCTCGCGCTGGCCGCGGGCCTCGAGCAGGTGCTCGAGGCGACGGCCTACCGTCGCCTGAGCGTCTACCGGCCGTTGATCGCGGTGGGCAAGCAGGAGGTCGGCTACCTCCCAGGGGACCTCGACGAGAAGCTGGCGCCGTGGATGGCAGCGGTCCACGACAACCTCTACGCCCTGCTCCGGACCGACACCGCAGGCGGTCGCGGGGCCCGGGAGCACCGCCAGGTCCAGAGCACGATCGAGTCGCTGGTCGACCGCGGGCAGCTGGAGTTGGCCGCTATCACCTACCTCAGGGGCCGGTCCATCACCGACGAGTTCGTGGTCGTCGACGAGGCGCAGAACATCGAGCTGTCGGCGTTGAAGGTGGTGCTGACCCGGATGGCGAGCGGCTCCAAGGTGGTGTTCTGCGGCGACCTCGGTCAGGTCGACAACCCCTACATCTCACCCTACGGCGGTATGGCCGCCCTGATCGAGAAGATGAAGGGCAGCCCGCTGTTCGGGCACGTCACCCTCACCAAGGGGGTCCGCAGCCCGCTGGCCGAGCACGCTGCCACCATCTTCTGAGCCGGCGGGGGCCTGGCCGCCGCGCGGTGGTGCCGCCTAGGGTCGTGGCAGCAGCGTCCGTGGCCTTTGCGGGCGCCGAGCTGTCCAGCCGCCCACGGACCGACAGCGAGCGTCGGCCCCGTCGGGTGGCGGTGAGGGCCCCATGGCGGACCAGCATCCCGACGACCACGTCCAACCGCTGCTCGGCGGCGGTCCGGAACCCGCACGCTCCGGTCGGCGGGCGCGGATCGGGTTGGTGCTCGGGCCGGTCGCCGCCGTCGCGACCTACCTGCTGGTGCCGGTGGGCGAGGACGGGCTGACCGAGGGGGGGCGGGCCACCGCGGCCGTCGCGGTCCTGATGGCGGTGTGGTGGGTGGCGGAGACCCTGCCGTTGGCGGTGACCTCCCTGCTACCGATCGTGCTGCTGCCGCTGACGGGCGCGCTGGAGCTGTCCACGACCACCGAGGCCTACGGTAACCCGCTGGTCTTCCTGTTCCTCGGCGGGTTCGTGCTCGCGCTGGCGATGCAGCGCTGGGGCCTGCACCGCCGGATCGCGCTGCTGACCATCCGGCTGGTGGGCACCCGGCCGACCCGGCTGGTCGGTGGCTTCATGCTCGCCGCCGGCGGCCTGTCGATGTGGGTCAGCAACACGGCCACGACGGTGATGATGCTCCCGATCGGGGTCTCGGTGCTGGGGCTGGTGGCGGTCAAGCTCGGTGCCGACGCCGAGGAGCACCTGCCAGGGCGGTCGGTGGCTGAGATCGCGGGGGACGAGGCGCCGACCTCGGCCGAGGAGATCGCGGAGAGCCCGGCCCCGAACCTCGGCACCGGGCTGATGCTCGGGATCGCCTACGCCGCCAGCATCGGCTCCCTGGCCACGCTGATCGGGACACCCCCCAACACCTTCCTCGCCGGCTTCCTCGCCCAGACCTACGGCATCGACCTCGGGTTCGGGCGATGGATGCTGTTCGCCCTGCCGCTGTCGCTGGTGTTCCTGGTCATCGCCTGGGTGGTCCTGACGCGCTGGATGTACCCGCCGGAGATCGACGACATCCCCGGTGGCACCGAGCTGATCGACGAGGAGCTCGCCACGTTGGGTCCCCTGACCAGGGGTGAACGCAACGTCCTCGTCGTGTTCCTGCTCATGGCCGGGTCCTGGATCCTGCGCAGCCCGCTCCAGGATCTGCTGGCCGGCACCCCGCTCGCGGCCATCGACGATCCGATCATCGCCATCGCCGGTGCCATCGTGCTGTTCGCGCTACCGGTGGACTGGCGCCGCGGTGTCTTCACCATGGACTGGGCCACCGCCAAGCAGCTGCCCTGGGGGGTGCTGCTGCTGTTCGGTGGCGGCCTCGCCCTGGCGGCAGCGGTCGCCGGCAACGAGGTGGACGTGTTCGTGGGGCAGCAGCTCGCGCAGCTGGCCGCGGTCCCGGTGCCGCTGTTGATCCTCGCGGTCGTGGCGACGGTCATCCTGCTGACCGAGCTGACCTCCAACACCGCGACGACCGCTGCGCTGGTGCCCGTGGTCGCCGGGACCGCGGTGGTGCTCGGGCTCGATCCGATGGCGCTGGCGATCCCCACCGCCCTGGCCGCGACCTGTGCCTTCGCCCTGCCCGTGGCCACCCCGCCCAACGCGATCGTGTTCGGCTCCGGCTTCGTCACCATCCCCCAGATGGTGCGGGTCGGGCTGGTGCTGAACGTCATCGGGACGGTGCTGATCGTCGCGGTGTCGGTGTGGCTCGCGCCGGTGCTGTTCGGGTTCTGACCGAGCTCGACCGCCGGGAGGTGCCAGCGCGGGCCGAGGTGGCCGAGGTCCAGCCGCGGCGGTTCAGTTCAGCCGCGCGCGGGCGTCGATCGCCGCGCGGCGCGCTGCCTGCCGCTCCGGGGTGTCGCCCTCGGTCAGCTCGAGGTAGCGCTCGTAGGCAGCGGCGGCCGCGTCGAAGCGGCCGGTGCGGATGCTCAGGGCACCGAGGTCGCGGTGGTCCTCGGCGACGTGGTTCGGCAGCGCCAGCTTGGTCTCCACGGTCCATCTCGCCTCGGCGAACCGCTCGGCGTGGACGAGCGCCCGGGACAGGTTGTTCAGCAGCCGGCGCACGACCCGCACCGTAGGGGTGGGGCGCAGCATGGCCCGCCGGAACGCCACCCGGCCACCGGTGGCGTCGTGGACGCGCGCGACCAGCGTCGGCTCGTCGAGCAGGATCCCGCCGTGGAAGGGGTCCAGCGTGACGGGGTGCTCACCCCCGGCGACGCCGACGACCACGTGGCCCGGGAGCCCGATCGGGTACGCGGCCACCCGCAGCCGGCGGGCGATGGCGACGTAGACGATCGACAGGGTGAGCGGGAGCCCGCGGCGCTCGGCGAGGACGTGGTGCAGCAGGGAGGCCTCGGGGAGGTGGGACCGGTCGGGATCGCCCCGGAAGCCCAGCCCGACACCGAGGTGGTCGCGCAGGGCCGTGGCCGCCGCGACGCTGGAGCCGAGATCCGGGTGCTGCGAACGGAGCCCGTCGGCCAAGGCGTCGACGTGGAGCAGTTCACCCTCGACGTCGAGGTCCGGCGCGCAGCCCAGCGCGCACAGCAGCGCCGCCTCCGCCAGGTCGGCGTCGCTGCGCCGCACCAGTCGGACGAGCCGTCGCCGCACGTCCTCGGTCATGGGCCGCACGGTAGCCGCCGCCCCGGCGGGGCCCGACGCCCCACGCACCGGCATCGCAAGCCACGATACGGGGCAGCGGTCAGCCGGCGACTAGGTTCGAGCGCACGCCCTCGTGGCTGCCGCGGCCCGTGGCAGGCCACCCGGGGTGATCGGACGGCTGACGACACGCTTGGAGCACCTGGTGGCAACCATCTTCATCCCGCAGGAGCAGGCGGCCGGGGAGCGCCGGGTCGCGGCGACACCCGCCTCGGTCGCCAAGCTCCGTCGGACGGGCATCGAGGTGGCCGTGGCGTCGGGGGCGGGGTCGGCGGCGCGCTGCAGCGACGACGACTACGTCGCAGCCGGCGCCCGGATCGCCGAGGCGTCGGCGGTCGGCGATGCCGAGGTGGTGGCCCGCGTCGCGCCGCCCAGCCTCGAGGAGGTCGCCGAGCTGGCCTCCGGCACCGTGCTGCTCAGCTTCATCGCCCCCCACCGCAACCTCGATGTCGTCGCAGCGCTCGCGGAGCGGGGGGTCACCACCCTTGCCATGGAGCTCGTGCCCCGGATCAGCCGGGCCCAGGCCATCGACGCGTTGTCCAGCCAGGCCAACATCTCCGGCTACCGCGCCGTCATCACCGCGGCCTACGAGCTCGACAAGTACTTCCCGCTGTTCATGACCGCCGCCGGGACGATCAAGCCAGCGACGCTGGTCGTGCTCGGTGCGGGCGTCGCCGGACTGCAGGCGGTGGCCACCGGGCGGCGGCTGGGAGCGGTGGTGAAGGTCTCCGACATCCGGGCGGCCGCCAAGCAGGAGGTGGCCTCGCTCGGGGGCACCTTCATCGACATCCCCTCCGACGAGGACCTCACCGGTGAGGGCGGGTACGCCAAGGAGGCGGGGGAGGACTTCCTCACCCGGCAGCGGCGCATCCTGTCCGAGCACCTGAGCACGGCCCACGCCGCGATCACCACGGCGCAGATCCCCGGGCGGCCCGCACCGCTGCTGCTCACCACGGAGATGGTGGAAGCGATGCCGCCAGGTGCGGTCGTGATCGACCTGGCGGCGGCCGACGGGGGGAACTGCGAGCTGACCGAGACCGACCGGGTCGTCGAGCACCAGGGGGTGCGCGTGCTGCCGGGCCACGAGCTGGCATCCACCATGCCGAGCGAGGCGAGCACCATGTACGGCAACAACATCGCCGCCTTCGTCGAGCTGTTCGTCGCCGACGGCACGCTCGAGCTCGACCTCGAGGACGAGGTGGTCGCCGGGGCGCTGCTGACCCACGACGGCGAGGTGGTCCACGACCGCACCGCCGACCTGCTGCGAGGAGGAGAACGATGATGGGGCCGCTGCTCATCAGCCTGTACGTGTTCGTGCTCGCGGCGTTCCTCGGGTTCGAGCTGATCAACAAGGTGCCGCCGACGCTGCACACCCCGCTGATGTCCGGGGCGAACGCCATGTCCGGGATCACGGTCATCGGCGCGCTGACCCTGGTGACGGTCGCGAGTCCCTCGGTGGGGATCGTGTTGGGTCTCCTCGCGCTCATCCTGGCCTCGATCAACGTGGTGGGCGGGTTCCTCGTCACCGACCGCATGCTGGCGACCTTCGGGGGGCGCAAGTGACGATCACCGACCTGACCGCCCTGCTCGCCCTGGGGTCGATCGCGCTGTTCGTGATCGGGCTCAAGCGGCTGTCGAGGGTCCGGACCGCCCGGAGCGGCAACGCCCTGATGGCCGGTGGCATGCTGCTCGCCGTGCTGATCACCCTGCTGGAGATCGGCCTGGTCGACTACCGCTGGATCATCACAGGGCTGGTGGTCGGCGGCGGGATCGGTGTCGCCATCGTGGTGCGCGCCCAGGCGACCCAGATGCCGGAGATCGTGGCCCGGTTCAACGGCTTCGGTGGCGCGGCGTCGGCGTTGGTGGCGCTGTCGCTGTTCTGGCTGGCGGTGGTGGAGGTCCCCGGCGATCGCACCACCGCCGATGCGCTCGGCGCCACCGCAGCGGTCACCCTCGTCCTCTCGGTCCTGATCGGGACCGCCACGCTGTCGGGCAGCATCCTCGCCGAGCTGAAGCTGCGGGGCACGATGTCGAAGGACCCGAGGGTCCCGCTGCGCACCGCGGTGATGGCCGGCCTGGTGCTCATCGGCCTCGGGGTCGGGCTGTTCGCGATGTTCTCCCTCGCCGACACCGGCGTCGCTGCCCTGGTCGTGATCGCCGTGGTCGTGGCCAGCCTGCTCGTCGGGATCGTGCTCGTGCTGCCGATCGGTGGCGCCGACATGCCCGTGGTCATCAGCCTGCTCAACTCCCTGTCCGGCCTGGCGGCGGCGGCCACCGGCTTCGCGCTGTCCAACCAGCTGCTGATCATCGCCGGCACGATCGTCGGTGCAGCCGGGTTGATCCTCACCCAGATCATGTGCGTCGCGATGAACCGCTCGCTGGTCAACGTGATCGCCGGCAGCTTCGGTGAGGCCGGCGACGTGGAGCACGGTGAGTACGGCCACGTCGTCTCCGCCGACGCGGAGTCGGCGGCGATGGTGCTGGAGGCGGCCGGCTCGGTGATCATCGTCCCCGGCTACGGCCTCGCGGCCGCCCGGGCCCAGAACGCGGCCTACGACCTGGCCAGGGCACTGCTCGACCGTGGCACCCAGGTGCGCTTCGCCATCCACCCGGTCGCGGGCCGGATGCCGGGTCACATGAACGTGGTGCTCGCCGAGGCCGAGGTGCCCTACGAGCTGTTGTTCGAGATGTCGGAGATCAACCCCGAGTTCTCCCAGACCGACGTCGCCATCGTCGTCGGTGCGAACGACGTGGTGAACCCGGCCGCCAACGACACCCCCGGGAGCCCCATCGCGGGCATGCCGATCCTCGAGGTGGAGAACGCGCGGCGCGTGTTCGTGATCAAACGGAGCCTCTCCCCGGGCTACGCCGGCATCAAGAACGCCTTGTTCGAGCGCGAGCACACCGTCATGCTGTTCGGTGACGCCAAGGAGGTGCTGACCGAACTCGCCGGCGAGGTCACCCAGGCCCGCTGAACACCCGGCGGGCGGCGACCGGGCACTAGGCTGCCGCACGGCGGGCCGACGACGTCCCGCCGGCCGAGTGCGGGTCAGCGTTGACACCGCAGGGGGGTGGCAGGTGAACCCGGAGAAGCCCGACCGCAACCTCGCCATGGAGCTGGTCCGCGTCACCGAGGCCGCGGCGATGGCCGCGTCACGCTGGCAGGGCCGAGGCGACAAGGAGTCCGGCGACCAGGCTGCGGTGGACGCGATGCGTGCCGTGCTCGACACCGTGCCCTTCGACGGCACGGTGATCATCGGGGAGGGGGAGAAGGACGAGGCCCCGATGCTCTACAACGGCGAGCGGGTCGGCACCGGGACCTCGCCGGCGGTCGACATCGCCGTGGACCCCGTGGAGGGCACCCGGCTCCTCGCGGAGGGGCGCCCCGGGTCCCTGGCCGTGATGGCCGGCGCGCCGGCCGGCGCGATGTTCGATCCTGGCCCCTGCGTCTACATGGAGAAGCTGGTCGTCGGCCCCGCCGCCGTCGGCGCCATCGACCTCGACCGTCCGATCGACGAGAACCTCGCCGCGGTGGCGAAGGCGAGCGGTCGGTCGCTCTCCGACATCACCGTGGTCATGCTGGACCGTGAGCGTCACGATGAGGCGAAGCGGCGGATCCGCGAGGCCGGGTGCCGCCTGCAGCTGATCACCGACGGCGACGTGGCAGCCGGCCTGGTGGCCGCGTGGGTGGACCGTCCCCAGATCGACGTGCTGTACGGGATCGGGGGGACCCCGGAGGGCGTGATCACGGCGTGCGCCGTGAAGGCGCTGGAGGGGGAGATGCTCGGCCGGCTGTGGCCGCGATCCGATGCGGAGCGACAGGCGGCCATCGACGGTGGCTACGACCTCGATGCCGTGCTCACCCAGGACGACCTGGTCACCGCCGACGACTGCTTCATCTCCTGCACGGGGATCACGACCAGCCAGCTGCTGCGCGGGGTCAGCTTCGATGTCCGGGGGGCGACCACCGAGTCGCTGGTGATGCGCGCGAAGTCCGGCACGGTGCGCACGATCCGTGCCCGGCACAAGCTGGACAAGCTGCGCGGCTACGCGGCCGTGCCCTACTGAGCCGCGAGCTGGGAGTGGCCGACGCCGCTGACACCGGTCGGCGTGGTGGGACGGAGCCGGCGGATCGCGGGCTCGATGAGGTCGGGGAACTCGATCGGCAGACCGTGGCTGCCCTCCTCGATCACCACCAGCCACGCGTCGGGCAGCATCGCGACGAGGTCCTCGCCCACCGACCGCGGTGACCACGCGTCGGCCGTGCCGACCACGACCACCGTCGGCACATCGACCTCGTGCAGCCACGGGGTGGGATCGAAGTCGTGCATGCCTCGAGCCGTCCAGATCGCGGTCCGGGGATCGACCTCGCTCAGGTGCCAGCGGTAGGCATGCATCCCCTCGTCGGGCGTGTGGGGGCCGAGCGCCCGGATCGCGCGGGCGACCGGGAGGGTGATCGGCAGCTCCAGCGCCCGCATCGCCACGCCTGTGAGCCGCCGGGGGAACGCCGGCACCGTGATGGACACCAGGGGGAACACCGCCGCGGCGATCCGCGAGCCGTAGAAGGTCAGCAGCGGGGAGGCGTAGGGACCGGCGACCAGCGCCAGCGCCCCCACCAGGTCCGACCGGGCGCGCCAGAGCGCCAGGGCCACCTCGACCCCCATGGAGTGACCGACCACGGTCGCGTCCACGATGCCCTCGGCGTCAGCGACCGCGGCGACGTCGGCGGCGAGCAGCTCCATCGTGTAGCCGTCGGCGTGCGGCGGGAGGTCGCCGCCACCGGCCTCGCTGGAGGCCCCGACCCCCCGGTAGTTCAGGATCACCACCCGGTGGTCGCCGGCCAGCGACGGTGCCAGATCCCGCCAGAAGTTGTCGGGGCACAGGTAGCCGGCGCAGAACAGCACCGCCGGAGCACCCACGGGCCCACGGGCGGCGTAGGCCACGCGGGTCCCGTCGACGCTGGTCGCGAACCGCTCCTTCGGCCACAGGTGGCCACCGCGGTCACGCGGTGCTGCGGTCGCCGCTGCCACCAAGGTCCTCCTCACGTGCCCGCCGCCACCGATCGCGGGCTCCACCTCGTCGAGGCGGCGCCGGCGGGGAGCGGATCGGCGCGCAGCGTACGCGAGACCGCGGCCCTGGCCACCGCGGCTGCTGTGCCAGCGACGGGTGCTCGGACCCTCGCATCGCGGGATGTCCTGCAGGGGGCCGCGACGTGAACGTGTCAGCCTCCGTTCACCTACGGTTCACCTCGACGACAGCGTCCGGGACCGCGCCGGGCGTACCGTCAGCCGGGAGGTCGCGCCGCCAGGGCGCAGACCGCGACGGCGCGGGCCGCGACGGCGCAGTGGGTCGATGCGGCAGGCGGAGAGGAGTCGAGGTGGCAGCAGCGCGGCGTGGAGATCTGCCACCGGGTCTGCTCCAGGGTGGGCTCGGAGAGCTCAGGGGGGAGTACGCCGCCCGGCTCGACGCCATCGACGACGAGCTGATGGGGGCCGCGCTGATCGTGGCGGAGGCCATGCCACGCATCACCCGGGCCTTCCTGGTCGCCGACCGGGCAGTACTGGATGAGGCCAGCGCACTGAGCGCGGATGTGCGGGAGCGCTGCCGCCAGGTCGAGGAGCAGGGCTTCGTGATCCTCGCCCGTGAGGCACCGGTGTCAGGCGATCTGCGACGACTGGTGGCCATGCTGCGGCTGGTGCACGACGCCGAGCGGTCGGGCCGGTTGATGCGGCACGTGGCCGAGGGCGTCGAACGCCTCGATGCGCGGCAGCTGCCTCCTCCGTTGCGCCAGCAGCTCGAGGAGCTGGCCGCGCGCTCGATCGAGGTCTACCGCCGGGGGGTCGACGCGTGGCGTCAGCGTGACGCGCTCGCGGTCCACGAGCTGGACCGCCTCGACAGCGATGTCGACAAGCTGAGGATCGGGCTGATCTCCCTGGCCCAGGAGCGGCACGGTGCCCCGACCGAGGTGATGGTGCTCGGGCTGTTGGGCCGGTACTTCGAGCGGCTCGCCGACCATGGGGTCGCCTTCGCGCAGCACGTCACCTTCGTCGTCACCGGCGAGCGGGTCGATGTCGGGCCGTGAACCCCGCCGGCCCGGCCCCCGATCGGGCTCAGTTGCCGGCCAGCGCCTCCGAGGACAGCTCCCGGATCGTGCCGGTCGCCACGAACAGGGCCTGCTCGGCGATGTCGACCCCGTGGTCGGCGTAGCGCTCCAGCTGGCGGGTCAGCTGGATCATGCGCGTGGCCCACTCGAGCCGGTCCTCGCTCTCGGCCGCCAGCCGGACCAGCCGCTGGAAGATCCCGGCGTTCAGCCGGTCGACGGAGTCGTCGAGCCGGCTGGCCGCGACCGCCGCCTCGGCGTCGGG
>SLQK01000100.1 GCA_007131525.1 Nitriliruptoraceae bacterium
AGCCGGTGGACCCACGATCCAGGAGGCGAGGACACCGAGGAGGCCGACACCTCGACGCCAGAGGACGAGGAGCCGTCGGGTCCGGCCCACGACCTCCCGTCCACCGCGCTCACCGAGGTGCCGAAGGGGCCTGCAGCGCCGCGGCCACCCCGGCGCACCGGCGTGTTCCTGGACCCCGAGGACCTGCGCGAGTACGTCAGCGGGCTGCTGCGCGCCAGCCTCGGCGGGCACGAGGTCGACGCCTTCGGCAACATCACCTTCACCTACGAGGACGCCCGGGTGTTCGTGACCGTCACGGGCAGCCCCGTTGGACCCCAGGTCGGCGTGTTCTCCGTGACCAACCTCGATGTGCCCTTCTCCCGGGAGCTGGCGTACTACCTGCTGACCACCAACCACACGCTCGGCTTCGGCGCCTTCAGCTACGACCCCGCGCACGGCGCCGTGTGGCTGCGGTACACCCTGCTGGGCAGCACCCTCGATCTGCCCGAGCTCCAGACCGCGGTGATCGCCATCGCCACGACCGCCGCGCGTCTCGATGATCAGATCCGCGACCGGTTCGGCGGCCGCACGTTCCAGGAGGCGCCCAGCGAGCTCCAGCGCCGGGTCGAGCCCCCTGAGCCGGACGGGGACCGACCCCCGCCGAACGCCCGCGGCTACCTCTGATCGGCGCGACGAGCCCCCCGGTACCCTGACGGGGCCTGTCCGGGAGGCGCGTGCCTGCGCAGGCACGGGAACCACCAGCCGCTCCCGAGCGTCACACGGTGCGTCGTGGGTGCCGTCGAGATCGACCGAGGTCCAGGGTGAACCAACCACGTTCGACCCCGCTGGGGCTGCGCATCGCCGGCCGGCTGGGGGCGATCGTCGCCCGGCTCGTGCTCATCGTGGTGATCGTGGCGGCGACCGGGGTGCTGATCGGCGCGATGTTCCTCCCGGGGGCGCTGGCCATCGACCAGCTGATGGCCACGGTCCGCTCCGATGTGCTGGACATCCCCCCACTCGGCGAGGCCGACACACCGCCCCAGAACTCCTACGTCTACGCCGAGGACGGCACGGAGCTCGCCGAGCTGACCTTCGAGGAGAACCGGGTCCCGGTCAGCCTCGACGAGGTCCCGCAGGTCGCCATCGATGCCGTGCTCGCCACCGAGGACGCGAGCTTCTACGAGCACGAGGGGGTCAACCACTTCGCGATCATCCGAGCTGCGCTGACCAACTTCCGGGCCGGTGGGATCGAGTCCGGCGCCTCGACCATCACCCAGCAGTACGTCAAGATGGCGTTCCTGAGCCCGGAGCAGACCCTGGCCCGCAAGCTCGAGGAGGCCATCTACGCGATCCAGCTCGAGGACGAGTTCACCAAGGACGAGATCCTCGAGCGGTACCTGAACCGGGCGTACTTCGGCGTCGGGGTCTACGGGATCGGCACGGCCGCCGACCGCTACTTCTCCAAGGACGTCGGCGACCTGACCCTCGGCGAGGCCGCGATGCTCGCCGGCCTCCTGCGGGCCCCGGAGGCCAACAACCCGATCAACTCGATGGAGAACGCCGAGGCACGCCGCAACATCGTGCTGCGCCAGATGGCCCAGCACGGCTTCGTGACGCCGGCCCAGGCGCAGGCCGCGATCGATCAGCCGCTCGAGGTCGAGCTCTCCGACCCACCGGCCCCCTCCAACCCCTTCTGGGTCAACTGGGTCTCCCAGCTGCTGGTCAACGAACGGGTCGCGAACTCGCTCGGGACCCAGACCGACGCGCTCCAGGCCATGGGGGCCACCACCGAGGAGCGGCGCCGCTTCGTGTTCCAGTCCGGCCTGAGGATCCACACCACCCTCGACCTCGAGATGCAGGAGGAGGGGGAGGCCGCCCTGCGACGCGCCCTCATCACCGAGGACGCCTCGCCGGAGGAGATCGCCCGGGCACCGATGGGCTCCATCGTGTCGATCGAGCCGGACACCGGCGCGATCCGTGCCCTCGCCCTCGGCCCCTACGGCTTCGGGAGCTGCATCGAGGACGGGCGCTGGGCGGACCAGTTGGAGTCCGGCGAGCTGCTCTGCGACCGCACCACGGTGAACGCGGCCGTGCCCGGGATGGGCGCGTCGGGACGGCAACCCGGGTCGGCCTTCAAGCCGGTGGTCTCAGTCGCGGCGATGGAGGACGGCCTCTCGGCGGGCCTGACCCTCGATGCCCGGGGCCCGCAGCCGATCCCCGGCTGTCCCGACGGATCGACCTCCAGCGGCCTGTGGGAGCCACGGAACACCGGCGGCAACGACATCCTCGACATGTACGCCGCGATGGCCCGGTCGAGCAACGTCTACCACGCCCTGCTGATCGGCGAGATCGGGCCGGAGCGCACCGCGGAGATGTTCCGTCGGCTCAGCGGCTACGACATCCCTGACAACGACATCTTCTGCCCGCTGGCGCTCGGTGCCACCGACATCTTCCCGCTGGCGATGGCCAGCGCCTACGCCACGCTCGCCAACCGCGGCAGTCACTGCGCCCCCTACCCGATCGAACGTATCGAAGGGCCCGACGGCCGGCTCATCTGGGAGCACAACGGCACCTGCGAGCAGGTCATCGACCAGGAGCTCGCCGACCGGGCGGTCGACCTGCTCAAGGGGCCCGTCGAGGCCGGGGGGACCGCGCCCGGGGCGAACCTCGGTGCGTGGCCCACCCGGGGCAAGACCGGGTCGACCAACGACAACCGTGACGCCTGGTTCGTCGGCTTCGTCAAGCAGCTGGCCACGGCGGCCTGGATCGGTTACCCGAACAACAACCGCATCTACGAGACCGAGGAGCAGGCCCGCGAGGCCTGCGGCCAGCCGCTGGAGAGCAACCCCAGGGAGTGCCTCAGGACCGATCCGCAGCTGCTGCGCAACGTCACGATCGCCGGGCAGTCCTACGGGCAGGTGTTCGGCGGGACGATCCCGGCGCCGATGTGGGCCGACTACATGTCCCGGGTCGTCCAGCGCTACGAGCCCGAGGACTTCCCCGACCCCGGCCCGATCCCGACCGCGCCCGTCCCGGATCTGCTCCGAGCGAGCTCGATCGAGGAGGCCGAGGACATCGCGCTGACGGCGGGCTTCCGCTTCGCGACCACCGAGGTGGAGGACTACCGGCCCGCCGGCACCTTCGTCGGCCAGTCTCCAGCTGCTGGCGCGACCCAACCTCTCGGCTCCATCATCGTCCTGCAGATCTCGGACGGCACCGGGGAACCGCCCCAGCTCCCGGATGTCATCGGCCTCACCCTCGACGAGGCATCGGCTGCGCTGTTCGACATCGGCTATCGCAACCTGTTCTCCCGGAACGTCCCCGTGGACGACGAGGAGCTCATCGGGCTCGTCGTCGGGCTCGAACCGGGGGTCGGTGCCCGTGTCGACCCACGCGACCCCGGCCACCGGATCGTGCTGCTGATCGGGGTCGAGCCCGAGGAACCGGAGGACGACGAGGACGACGAGGACGACCCGCCCGACGAGGACGACGATCCACCCGACGAGGACGACGAGTGACCCGCCGCCTCGTCGGCGCGCTCGGCACGGTGGCGGCGGCCGGGGCCGCCTGCGTCGCCTACGGCACGATCATCGAGCGTCGCTGGTACCGGTTGTCGCGACTGCGCATCGAGGGTGTGCTCCGTGCTCCCGGGCGGCGGCTGCGCATCCTCCACGTCGCCGACCTGCACCTGCTGCCCCGGCAGGAGCACCGCATCAGCTTCCTCCACGGGCTGGCCGAGCTCGACCACGACCTGGTGGTCGCCACCGGTGACCTGCTCGGCGGTCCGGACACCGAGGAGGTGGCAGCAGCAGCCCTGGCGCCACTGACCAGCGGTGATCGTCCCGGGCTGGTCGTACTCGGCAGCAACGACCTGTTCGGGCCCGTCCCGAAGGTCCCCTGGATCTACCTCACCGAGCCCGACCACCGCACCGCCGGCGTCCCGCTGGACACCGACCGGCTGATCGAGCGCCTGGGCGAGCATGGCTACCTCACGCTGCGGGGTGGGACGGCGGAGATCGCGACGCCTGCGGGCACGGTGGCTGCGGGAGGGTTCGACGACCCCCACCTTGAGACCACGGTGCTGCCACCGGCCACGGCCGTGGCGCCCGAGCCCGGCAGCGGCGCCGTCCTCCACCTCGGTCTGGTCCACTCGCCCTACCTCGCGGCCCTGGACGTGCTCGTGGACGCCGGACACGACCTGCTGCTGGCGGGCCACACCCACGGTGGCCAGGTCCGGCTCCCGGGGATCGGGGCGCTGGTGGCCAACTGCGATCTGCCGCTCGCGCAGGCCCGCGGGCTCTCGAGGTACCGCGAGCGGTGGCTCCACGTCTCCGCGGGCCTCGGACACAGCCCCTACGCGCCCTTCCGCTTCGCCTGCCGGCCCGAGGCGACCCTGCTCGAGCTCACCAGCTGAGACGAGCGGGTGAGCCGAGCGGGTGAGCGCAGCTGCCGCGCTCAGGGGCGCCGATCGGTTCGCAGGCCCCGGTCGTGATGTGTACGCTGCCCGGCGCCCTCATCGAGGGCTGCACGCCCCGCCGGGATGTAGCGCAGCTTGGTTAGCGCGCCTCGTTCGGGACGAGGAGGCCGCCGGTTCGAATCCGGCCATCCCGACCAGCAGCGTGCAGCGACGGACGCGTGGCCCGAGC
>SLQK01000189.1 GCA_007131525.1 Nitriliruptoraceae bacterium
GGCTCGGTGGGCCGGCCGGGCACGGGGTCCACGGCACCCTCGACGACCTGCTGCGCTTCGCCCGTGAGCTGCTCGCCCCGACGCTGCTGGCACCGTCGCTGCTGGCGGAGGCCACCTCCGTGGCCTTCCCCGGCCTGGACGGGGTCGTACCCGGCTACGGCCGACACGCACCCAACGACTGGGGGCTCGGGTTCGAGCTCAAGGGCACCAAGGGCACCAAGGGCACCAAGGGCGACCACTGGACGGGCACCCGACTCTCGCCCCGCACCTTCGGCCACTTCGGCCTGTCAGGTGCGTTCCTGTGGGTGGATCCGGAGCGCGGCCTGGCGGCAGCCGAGCTCGCCGACCGCCAGTTCGGACCCTGGGCGCGCGCGGCGTGGGGCCCGTTCAACGATCGCCTCGTCGCCGCGGTCGCGCCGTGAACCTGCTGATCGTCGGCTGCGGCGACCTCGGGACCGAGCTGGGCCTGCGGGCGCTCGCGGCTGGTCACCGCGTCCATGGTCTGCGCCGCCGTGCCGAGGTCCTGCCCGACGCCTTCCTCCCGATCAGCGCCGACCTGGGCGCCGACCTCCCACCGCTGCCGCCCGACATCGAGGTGGTGGTGTTCACCACCGCGGCCGACAGCCGGGACGTCGATGCCTACCGCCGGGCCTACGTGACGGCGACGGGCCGGGTGCTGGACGGGCTCGAGCGGGCGGGTTCGACCCCGCAGCGTGTGCTGTTCACCTCCTCCACCGCGGTCTACGGCGTCGACGATGGCAGCGAGGTGGACGAGGACACGCCCACGCAGCCGGCCAGCGCCACCGGCGAGGTCCTGGTCGAGGCGGAGCAGGCGCTGTGGGCACGACGGCCCGACGCGGTGTCGCTGCGGCTCGCCGGGGTGTACGGCCCCGGCCGCACCCGGCTCATCGACCAGGTCCGGGAGGGTCGTGCCCGCCGTCCCGACCGGGTCATCCACACCAACCGGATCCACCGTGACGACGCGGCGGCCGCCCTGCTCCACCTCGCCGGCCTGCCCGCCACCCCCGCGAGCCCCGCCAGCTCCGCCGGCCCCGCCACCTGCTACCTCGGTGTCGACGACGAACCTGCACCGCTCGCCGAGGTGGTGGCGTTCCTCGCGGCCGAGCTCGGGCTCCCACCCCCGCCGGTCGGCGAGGTCAGCCGCAGCCGCGGCGGCGACAAGCGCTGCCGGAACGCGCGGCTGCGCGGGACGGGGTGGGTCCCGGCGTACCCGTCCTACCGCGAGGGCTATCGGGCCGTGCTCGCCGGCGAGGGCACGCGGCACCCCTGATCAGCCGCAGCCGGCCACGCGACGCCGGGGGGCGGACCACGGACCGGGACCGTCAAGGGGCCAGACCGGAGCCGCACCAGGATCGCACCGGGCGGCCGGATGCGGCCGGGACCGTTAGGCTGACGCGGCCGACGAGGAGCTGCGGGAGAAGCGGCCGTTGACGAGAGGGGACACCGTGCCGACACCGCACCGCCCGGGGGAGCTCGTCGCGATGGACCGCGACGCGTGCATCGAGCACCTGGCACGTGTCCCGTACGTGCGGATCGGCTTCGTGGTCGACGGTGACCCGATGGTCCTGCCGGTCAACCATCTCCTGCACGGCGGCGCGGTGTACTTCCGCGCCGCGCCGGGCTCCAAGCTCGGGTCGGCCGCGGCCGGCAACATCGTGGTGGTCGAAGCCGACGAGGGCGACGCCCAGCAACGGGTCGGGTGGTCCGTGGTGGCCAAGGGCCGGGCATCGATCGTGACCGATGAGACCGAGGTCGAGGCGCTGCACGCGCGGTCCTTCGAGCCCTGGGCGCTGCCGGACAACAGCTCCTTCTGGATCCGGATCGACGTCCAGGACATCGACGGCCGCCGGGTGGTCCGCGCCTGAGGCGCTCGCCGTCCGCTCCGCCCCGGCGTCAACCGGTGTCGGGGTCGACGGCCAGCAGCGCCGGCAGGTGCTCGGCCAGGCCGCGGAAGGCGGCACCTCGGTGGCTGATGGCGTCCTTCTCGGACGGTGACAGCTCGCCGTTGGTGCGGCCGTCGGTGGTGGCCTCGGCGACGAACAGCGGGTCGTAGCCGAAGCCGTTCGTCCCGCGCGGTCGGTCGACGAGGTGACCGGGCATCTCCCCGCGGACCACGAGCTCGTGGCCACCCGGGGCCACCGCCGCGGCGGCGCAGACGAACCTGGCCCTGCGACGATCCGCCGGGACGTCGGCCACCTCGGCCAACAGCTTGGCGTTGTTCGCCTCGTCGTCGGCCTCTGGCCCGGCGTACCGGGCGCTGTAGACGCCGGGGGCGCCGTCCAGGACGTCCACGGCCAGGCCGGAGTCGTCGGCGATCGCGACCGATCCCGTCGCCTGCGCACAGGCTCGGGCCTTGATGAGCGCGTTGGCCTCGAAGGTGTCACCGTCCTCAGGTGGCGAGTCCAGCCCGAGCTCACTCATCGCGACGAGCTCGACCTCGACCCCGTGCTCGTCGAGGATGGCGCGGATCTCCCTGAGCTTGTGCTGGTTGGCGGTCGCGACCACCACGCGGGGCCGGCCGCTCACGCTCGTCCCTCCGGGCCCAGCTCCGACGCACCCGGCCCCGACGGGTCCAGCTCCGAGGTGGTGGCCGGCGCGGTCACCGCGGCGCGCTGGAGGACGAACAGCTCCTCACAACCCGCGAGCGCGAGGTCGAGGAGCCGGTCGAGCACCGCCCGGTCGAAGGGCGCCCCCTCGGCGGTGCCCTGGACCTCCACGAGCCGGCCGTCGGCGGTGGCGACCACGTTCATGTCCACCTCGGCGCGGACGTCCTCCTCGTAGGGCAGGTCCAGGCGTGGTTCGCCGTCGACCACCCCCACCGAGATGGCCGCGACCTGGCCGGTCAGCGCCGCCTGCTGCCCCGAGGCGGTGAGCGCCCGGGCCAGTGCGACCCAGCCCCCGGTGATGGCCGCGGTGCGGGTCCCCCCATCAGCCTCCAGGACGTCGCAGTCGACGGTGACGGTCACCTCCGTCATCGCATCGAGGTCGACGACAGCCCGTAGCGAGCGGCCGATGAGCCGCTCGATCTCCTTGGCCCGGCCCGACGGTCCCGAGCGGTCACGCCGTGCCCGACGGTCGGTGGAGCCCGGCAGCATGGCGTACTCGGCCGTGACCCACCCGCCCGTGCCACGGAAGGGTGGCGAGCCGTCCTCCACCGACGCCGCGCACAGCACGTGGGTGCCACCGAACCGGGTCAACGCGGAGCCGGCCGGGTGACGCTGGGCGTCGGGGACGATGGTGACGGCTCGCAGCTGGTCGGCTCGGCGACCATCGGCGCGGGGCATGGCGGACCTCGAGGCAGGGCCGGTGGCGGGCAGCGGACCGGTGGCGGGCAGCGGGGAGGTGGCGACCCTACCGCCGGGGTTCGACCCGGTAGCGCACCAGATCGTCGGCGATCTCCAGGAAGCCGTTGAAGACCCCGGACGCCTCGGCGGCCACGAGCTCCCGGTCGGTCGCGCCGGCGATGTGGGTGAGCACCAGCCGCTGGACCCCGGCCTCGTTGGCGACCTCGGCCGCCCCGGCCGCGGTGAGGTGCAGGTCGGGCGGGTGGTCGGCGGCGTCGCCCGTCCAGGTCGCCTCGCACAGCAGCAGATCGGCGTCCCGGGCGATCTCGATCAGGTCCGGACCGCCGGCCGAGTCGCCGGAGTAGACCACGGTGACGCCCTCCACCTCGATGCGGGTGGAGACGGTGGGCACCGGGTGGACACTGCGGGCGAAGCGCAGGGACACCTCGCCGATCTGGACGTGGTCGCCGTGGCCGACCTCGTGGTGCTCGAAGACGTCGTCGAAGGACATCGGCGAATCGCCCGACAGCAGCCCGGTGAGGAGCTCATGGACCTCGGCGGCGGCGTACAGCGGCATCCGGCGGCCGCTGCGCTCCGGGTCGAAGCGCAGGTTGTAGTAGCAGCCGATCAGGTCGATGCAGTGGTCGACATGGCGGTGGCTGATCACGATCGCGTCCAGGTCGCGGACGCGGCACTCGCGCTGCAGGTTGCCCGTCGAGCCGTTCCCCGCGTCCAGCAGGATCCGCTTGCCGGCGGCCTCGATGAGGTAGCCGGAGCACATCCGACCGACACCGGTGTGGGAGCCGGCACAGCCCAGCACGGTCAGGTCGAGCACCACGTCGGCCACTCCTCGGTCATCCATGGGAGGCGTCACCCCAGGCTAGTCAGCGCCGTGCCGGGCTCAGCGTGGTCCCGTCCGCCGGCGGCCTGGTGGATCCGGTCCGGGCAGGGCTCACGCCCACAGCGTGCCGGAGATGGCGGTCGCGATCTCGTCGAGGTCACCGGGCGCGTAGGCCCCGGTCGACAGGTACTTCCACCCACCGTCCGGCGACATCGCCACGATCTGCGCACCCTCGGGCAGCCGTGGGGCGACCCGCCGGGCGACCACGAGCGAGGCCCCGGTCGACACCCCGGCGAAGATGCCCTCGACCGCGGCGAGCTCGCGGGTCGCGCCGAGCGCCTTGCGGGAGTCCACCTTGATGCGGCTGTCGAGGATGTCGAGGTCGAGGACCTCAGGCACGTAGCCCTCGTCGAGGTTGCGGAGCCCGTAGACCAGGTCGCCGTACTCCGGCTCGGCGGCGTAGA
>SLQK01000232.1 GCA_007131525.1 Nitriliruptoraceae bacterium
CGGCGAGCAGTCCGGTGAGGGTTGCGGCGCTGATGCTCGTGGCCGCCAGCGCCGCGAGCCGGTCGGGTGGCGAGACCAGCGTGAGGAGCAGGCCGCCTGCGGCCAGCACCACCAGCCCCAGGAGCCGTCCAGCGGGCCGCCGGGAGCGGAAGACGCCGCTGGCGCCAGCGACGAGCAGGGCGCCGCCGAACACCCCGGTCGCGATCACCATCGGTCCTCCTTCCCGTCTTCGCTTCACCCCTCCTACGAAAGCCAATGCACGAATAGATTAGCGTATGTTTGTCGCGTGCGGTGCGCGCGCATGGCCCGTCCGCGTGATCCATGTGTCCGCGATCCGGCCACCTGCGGCGAACCACGCGACCGGAGGGCCGCAGATCGCCGGCGGCCAGCCAGGCCGGAGTCGACCGGCGACCCGCTATGGATTAGGACAGGCGACCGAGCATCGTCAGGAGCTCACCGACGGTGTGATCGTCCTCGAGGGGGTGGCGCAGGTCGCCGTCGAGGTTGATCGTGTAGTGGTTGCGCCGTCCCGCCCGTTCCCGGCTCACGTACCCGGCCTCCACCAGGTCAGCGATGATCCCCTGGACCGCCCGCTCGCTGATGCCGACCTCGTCGGCGATCTCCCGGCCGCGGATGTCGGGGTTCTCGGCGATGCACACCAGCACGTGGGCATGGTTGGTGAGGAACGTCCACCGCCGCTCGCCGGATCCGCCCACGTCGACACCCTTCGCCTGGTGCTCCTCCCGGAGCGTAGCGATACGCGAAGCACGCTTCGTGCGTCTGTCCGGTACTACGGGGCCCTGGGCGGTTCCCCGTACCGGTCGGTGCGAGGGCGAGCGCCCTCCGTCAGCGACATCTGGTGCCCCCCGCCGTCGTGGTCGAAGCGGGGACCATCGGCCCTTGTCCGGTCACGCCAGATCGACTATGGCAGAAGGTAGAACCTGGTGTCGCCGCGTCCGGCGCCCAGGGCTCGACACGACCCAACACGGCCAACGAGAGGAGGTCTCGAGGAGACCGTAGGCATGATCGGGACCCGTCGTCGTGGGTCCCGGGCCTCCGGCGACCAACGCTGTCCAGACCCGATCGTTGCTGCGCCGGCGGCCATCGAGACAGACAGTGAAGGAGCGCGACATGGAGGCTACCGAGATACTCACGATGATCATCACGTCCTTCGCCGGCGGGGTACTGGGGGCGGCACTCGGGGCTCTTCCTGCGTTCGTCTTCATGGGCTTCGTCCTGATCGGCGGCGAGGCCCTCAGGATCGCAGGCGTCAACATCGCCGGGATGGAGCTCGGGGGCTACACCTTCGACCTGGCCTTCGGCGCGTTCTTCGGCCCCCACATCACCTTCGCGGCGGGTGCGGCGGCTGCGGCCTACGCGGCCAAGAAGGGCTACTTCGGCCCCGGCTTCGGCGGCAACTGGGGCGCCCACCCGGGGAAGAACATCATCGTCGCCTGTGCGGGCAAGTACACCGACGTGCTCTTCGTCGGTGGGGTGTTCGGCGTGCTCGGCTGGGCAATCTTCTACGTCTCAGACCTGCTCGCCCTGCCCTGGGACCCGATCGCCGTGGCCGTGGTGCTGTCGGCACTCGTGCACCGGATCGTGTTCCGCTTCCCCATCGTCGGTCAGGTGCGTGGCAAGGGCATCTTCGACATCTCACCCTTCGAACGGGGTGACACCCACACGACCGATGGAGCCAACAGCGCTCCCGAGGAGCGGCTCGACGTCGAGCCGTGGCTCCCGTGGTTCTACAAGTGGGGCAACGTGGCGATCATCAGCGCCGCATTCGGAGCCCTGGCCGGCCTGACCTTCTACTGGACCGGCAGCATGTTCCTGGCCTTCGGCTTCAGCGCAGCGACGCTGGTCTTCCTGAACCTGTCCTGGTTCGACGACATGCGAGCGCCCCAGGTCGCGGTGCCGGTGACCCACCACGTGACGCTGCCGGCGGCCACGGCGGTCGCCGCCTACGGAGGCTTCGGGGTCGCGGCGGAGATCTCCGCGGTCCAGGCCGAGATCGTCCTGCTCGAGGGTGTCCTCATCGGTGCCCTGTTCGGCGTCATCGGCGGACTCCTCGGCGAGGCAGCTCAGCGGGTGTTCTTCATGCACGGCGACACGCACTGGGACCCGCCGGCGACCAGCATCGTGCTGAGCACCCTGCTGATCGCGGTGCTGCACATGGTCGGGGTGTTCGAGTCCTCGGGCTTCGTGCCGATCCCCATCTGATCGACCCGCGCCGTCGGTGACAGCACCGTCACCGGGCCCGGCGGGTACGTCTCCCGCCGGGCCCGACGTCGGGCCCAACGGCAGTGGCGGAGCTGACGCCGCGGTGGTGCGATGGTGGTGTGCACCCGAGGCGTCACCATGACGACGTCATCCACGATCACAGCGCCCGCGCCACCAGCCGCCCGCCGTGGCACACGCACGGCCGTCATCCTCGGCATCCTCGCCGTGGTCGCGCTGCTCGGCGTCGGGGTGCTGCTCTTCCTGCTGCGCCCGGCGCCGCTGCCGAGCTTCCCCCTGCTGGCCGAGAGCCCCGATGCCTCGGTCCCTGGCACGGTCGCTGCACTCCAGCCCTCGGCGACGGGTACGGGCGACTGCCTGGTCGTGCTCCCGGCCGGCGGGGGCGCCGCCTCCGTGGTGACCTGCGCGCTCGAGCTCGAAGGCCTGGCCTGGACCGCCGACGGCAACCTCGTGGTGCGGACCCCGGGCGATCCGGGGCCAGCGCTGGTGCTGCTGGACCCGTCGAGCGGCCGTGAGCTCGCCCGTGTCGACGCCGACACGGCCCGGGTGCGGCTGGCCGGGGATCGCCAGCTCCGCGACGGTGAGCGCCTCCAGCTGACCAGCGACGGGCGTGGGCGCACGCGCGTGGACATCCTGCCAGGCGACGGGCCGGTGCGGAGCATCGTCGACCTGCGCGGTCCTCGTGACTACGAGCTGCGGGCAGCGCAGTGGTCGCCGGTGGGGCCGTGGGTCCTGGCGCTGGACACCCGTGGGCGTCTCCTGCTGGTCGACACCGAGGCCGCCGCTGTGGCCGGCCTCCTGGTCGAGGGGATCACACCCGACCCGGCTGACGGGCCGCTCACGACCTTCGCCTGGTTCGTGCCCGGCGAGGACCACGGCACGGTCTCGGTACCCGGGCTCGAGCCGACGCCGGACCCGGAGCCGCCGCCTCCGGAGCCCGCCCCCGAACCCGCCCCGGAGCCGGAACCTGAGCCCGAGCCGGAGCCGGAACCTGAGCCCCAGCCGGAGCCGGCCCCGGATCCGCAGCCCGACCCGGCACCGGCGCCGCCGCCCGACGCGTCGCCCGAACCGCCAGGCCTGCCGGGCTCGCTCCTCGGTGCCGAGTGGAGCCGGATCCCGACCGACCAGCGGGTCGTGGCGTTGACCTTCGACGCCGGCGCGAACGCCGACGGTGTCGCCTCCATCCTGTCGACGCTGGAGCGGACCTCCACGCCGGCCACCTTCTTCCTCACCGGTCGGTTCGTGACCAACTTCCCGGACCAGTCGAGGACGATCGCTGCCAACTACCCGGTCGGCAACCACACCCAGGATCACCCGGATCTGACGACGTTGGGCGACGCTGCGGTGCTCACCCAGGTCCGGCAGGCCGAGGCGGCGATCATCGACGCCACGGGTCGAGATCCCCGGCCGTACTTCCGCTTCCCCTACGGCGCCCGGGATGCACGGACGATCGGGCTGGTGAACGACGCCGGCTACGGGAGCTTCCGCTGGACCGTCGACACCCTCGGCTGGCAGGGCACCTCCGGGGGTCGCAGCGTCGACACGGTCGTCGGACGCGTCCTCGAGACGCTGCAGCCGGGGCAGATCGTGCTGCTGCACGTCGGCTCGCACCCGAGCGATGGCTCGACCCTCGACGCCGACGCGCTACCCCGCATCATCGAGGAACTCACCGCCCGTGGCTACCGGTTCATCACCCTGCCGGACGCTCTGCGGCTCGCCAGCGGCTAGGTTCGGCAGCTGGAGTTGCTGGATACCGCCAAGGGTGTGGATCGCCTCGGGTCGTGATGCCCGCCCGCGCGTCCCCTCCCCGTGTGACTGCGTTGGGAAGAGGTCGCACCGCGCCCGGGCTACAACGACTCCTCGTCTGGCTGTCGAGCCCTCCTGGCGCGCACTACAGGACTCCCCGGCCCCTACGTGGGGGATCTCGCGACGGATCAGGTCGGCAGGCTGAGCCGCCTGCCTGAACCTTCTGCCTCGGCGGGGTCGAGATAGGCGTTGGTGGTGCGGATCTGCTCGTCCGCGCGCTCGAAGGTTGCCCAGTCCACGTGCGCCACCCATCTCTGCGCGAAGTCCATGACCGCGTGAAGGCTCTGCCCGTCCCCGTTGCCGTTCGATAGCGCGGTGAGGGAAGCGAGGTAGTTGTTGCGGAAGCTCGTCGGTACGACGACCCGCACTTGCCCGGCGACGCTGAGCTCGGCGTTGGCCATCAGCCGCGCGATCCGTCCGTTGCCGTCGTCGAACGGGTGACACTCGGTGACGAGAACCATCATGCCGACGGCCCTGCTCATCGGGTCGACGGTCGCTGCCATCTGGTCGAAGCCGCGCCGGAGGGTGCCTTCGACAAGCTCCGGGTCCACGAACTTGTAGCC
>SLQK01000203.1 GCA_007131525.1 Nitriliruptoraceae bacterium
CCCCCTGCACCTGACCCGCCGGGCAGCCCACCGCACGACCAGGACGTCTGGAGACACCCGTGGACAAGGACAAGGCCCTCGACCTGGCTCTGGCCAACATCGAGAAGCAGTTCGGCAAGGGGTCGCTGATGAAGCTCGGCGACACCGTCGGACAGCAGGTCCCGGCGATCCCCACCGGCGCGTTGTCGCTGGACATCGCGTTGGGGGTCGGCGGGCTGCCCCGCGGCCGCGTCGTGGAGATCTACGGCCCGGAGAGCTCCGGGAAGACCACCGTGGCACTCCACGTCATCGCCGAGGCCCAGCGGGCCGGCGGCATCGCCGCCTTCATCGACGCCGAGCACGCGCTCGATCCGACCTACGCCCAGGCGCTGGGCGTGGACATCAACGAGCTCCTGGTCTCGCAGCCGGACACGGGGGAGCAGGCTCTCGAGATCGCCGACATGCTGGTCCGCTCCGCCGCGGTGGACGTCATCGTGGTGGACTCGGTCGCAGCGCTCACCCCACGGGCGGAGATCGAGGGGGAGATGGGCGACAGCCACGTCGGGCTGCAGGCCCGGTTGATGTCCCAGGCCCTGCGCAAGCTGTCGGGGTCGCTGAAGCGGTCCAACACCACCGCGGTGTTCATCAACCAGCTCCGTGAGAAGATCGGGGTGATGTTCGGGTCCCCGGAGACGACCCCGGGCGGTCGGGCCCTGAAGTTCTACTCCTCGGTGCGCCTCGACGTCCGCAGGATCGAGACGCTCAAGGACGGCACCGATGCGGTGGGCAACCGGGTCCGGGTCAAGGTGGTCAAGAACAAGGTCGCCCCGCCGTTCCGCCAGGCCGAGTTCGACATCATCTACGGCGAGGGCATCTCCAAGGAGGGGTCGTTGATCGACGTCGGGGTGGAGGAGGCCATCATCCGCAAGTCGGGTGCGTGGTACACCTACGACGGTGAGCAGCTCGGTCAGGGCAAGGAGAAGGCTCGGCTGTTCCTGAAGGAGAACCTCGACATCGCCCAGGAGATCGAGAAGAAGGTCAAGGAGAAGCTGGGTCTCGATCCGTTGGCAGCTGACGGCACCGATGCCCTGCTCGAGGAGGGGTGAGCGTGCCGGCTGGGGCGACGCCCTTCCGGGATGCCGAGGCCTGGCTGGCTGAGCGCGGTGTCGCCAGGGAGCCGATCCGCGTCGAGCCGGCTGCGCCGCCCGCGGGCACCGACGATCCGGGCGGTGCCGATCCGGGCGGTGCCGATCCGGGCCCCAGGGGGGTGCCGGTGGCGGGAGACCTCACCGAGGTGCGGCCACGGGAAGCGTTACGGGTCGCGCAGCAAGCCGCTGCGGACGCCGCAACCGTCGAAGCCGAGCGCGCTGCCGCCCCGACCACTGCGGCCGGCTTGGAGGACGAGGTCGCACGCGCCGTCGCCTTCGTCCGCCGCTCCACCACCGCTGCCCCGCAGGCCGAGGGGCGTGTGAGAGACAAGCTCGCGGAGCGCGGCCACGCCGCGACGGTCATCGACCTCGCGCTCAGCCAGGCACGCCGGGAGCGGCTGGTCGATGACGCCGCGATGGTGGGCGCGCTCGTGGAGGAGAAGCGGCGGGCCGGCCACGCCCCGGCCCGGATCCGACGCGACCTCCGGGCCCGGGGGTTCGAGGATGAGGTGCTCGACCCGGCCCTGGCGGCGGCCGAGGCCGAGGACCAGGAGGCTGCGGCGTTCGCCGTGGCGGCCGAGCGCGCGGCACGGCTCACCGCGGCACCGGTCGAGACCGCGTACCGCCGCGTCGCCGCCCATGTCGCGCGTCGTGGTTACCCGGAAGCTCTGGCGCGCAAGGTGGCGCGGGCGGCGGTGTTCGCCGCCCGGGAGGACGCACGCACCGCGGGGCGGTGAGCCGTCGCCGGTCGGGCCGCTGTGGGTCGCACGGCAGCCTCCGGGTAGCCTGCGGGCAGCGAGCGCGCGTATGGAGTGCGGAGGCCTCATGAACCTGCTGCAGACGTGGTTGTTGATCGGGGTGCCGGGTCTGGTGCTCGCCGGCACGATGTTCGTCGGTCGGTCGCGGCTGCGGGCGCTCCTCGGCTTCCTGGTCCTCGCGGCGCTGGTCGTGGTGTTCGTCCTGACGCCTGGTGGCGGTCCGTCGGCAGCGGTCGTGGGCGCCGTCGGTCTCGCGGCTGTGGCGACCGGTCGTGGCAGCCATCTCGATGACGAGCAGTCGGAGCATCACGAGCAGCGGCGCCGCTACACCACCGCCGCCGACCAGTGAGCGCCACGTCGCCGCTGACCGGCAGCGACCCGACTGAGGGAGCAGGACATCAGCGAGGGTCGTGAGCAGTGGGGGACCCGCCTGGGGTTCCTGCTCGCCGCGATCGGCTCCGCGATCGGCCTCGGCAACATCTGGCGGTTCCCCTACGTGGCGTGGGAGAACGGCGGCGGAGCCTTCTTCGTCCCGTACCTGTTCGCGCTGTTCACCGCCGGTATCCCGCTCCTCGTGCTCGAGTACAGCCTGGGCCACCGGTTCCGCGGCAGCGCCCCGCTGACCCTGCGGCGGCTCCACCGGCGTGCCGAGTGGATCGGGTGGTGGCAGGTCATCGTGTGCTTCGTGATCGCCAGCTACTACGCGGTCGTGATCGCGTGGGCCGCCGGCTACGCGTGGTTCTCCCTCGGAACCCGCTGGGGCGACGATCCCGAGGCGTTCTTCTTCGACGACTACCTCGGTGTCACCGCGGCCGGCACCTTCGGTGGCGTCCGCCTCGGCGTGCTGCTCCCGCTCGTGCTCGTGTGGGGGGTCACGCTCACGGTGCTCATCAGCGGGGTGCGCCGGGGCATCGAGCGGGCGAACCGGCTGCTGATCCCGCTGCTGGTCGGGATGTTCCTGGTCATCGTGGTCAGGGCCGTGACCCTCGAGGGCGCAGCACTGGGCCTGGACTCCCTGTTCCGTCCCGACTGGGCGTCCATCGGCGACGCGTCGGTGTGGGTGGCGGCCTACGGGCAGATCTTCTTCTCCCTGTCCATCGGCTTCGCCATCATGATCACCTACGCGAGCTACCTCCCTCGCGACGGTGACCTCACCGGCAACGCGTTCATCGCCGGGTTCTCCAACGCGTCCTTCGAGCTGCTGGCGGGGATCGGTGTCTTCGCGGCCATCGGTTTCCTGGCGACCTCGGCGCAGGTCGGTGTCGACGAGGTGGCACGGGACGGCATCGGCCTGGCGTTCGTGGTCTTCCCCGAGATCATCTCGCAGCTACCGGGCCCATCGAGCGTGTTCGGCGTCCTGTTCTTCGGCTCGCTGGTACTGGCGGGGACCTCGTCGCTGATCTCGGTGAGCCAGACCTACGTGGCAGCCATCGAGGACAAGTTCTCCCTCTCCCGCCGGAGTGCGGCCGTGATCGCCGGTGGCGGGACGGCGCTCGTCTCGCTCGTCTACGCCACCGGCGGCGGCATCAACACCCTTGACGTGGTGGACCGGTTCATCAACAGCTTCGGTGTCGCGGCGGTCGCCCTCGTGGAGGTGGTCGTGGTCGCATGGCTGGTCCGGGAACTGCGGGAGCTCCGGTCCCATGCGAACGCCGTGTCGGATCTGCGGCTGGGGTGGTGGTGGATCGCGGCGCTGGCCGTCGTCACCCCAGCGGTGCTCGGGTGGATGACGCTGGACAACCTGCGGACCGAGCTGTCGGCCCCCTACGGTGGCTACGCCTGGACGTTCCTGCTGGGCTTCGGCTGGGGGGTGGCGCTGCTCGCCCTGGTGGTCGGGGTCGCCCTGTCCCTGCTGCGCTGGCCCGCGACGGTGTCACTGCAGCCGATGCCGGTCAGCACCGAGGATCCGGGCCGGGGAGCTGCGCCACCGGGGAACGACGAGCCCGAGGAACGGAGCGCCCCATGAGCACCGCAGCGATCGTCACCATGGTCGTCGGTATGGCCGCCATCTGGGGTGGTCTGGCCGTCAGCGTGGTGCTGACCCTCACCCGCTCCCGGCGGCGGGAGCAGCAGGGGGAGCGTTCGGCTCGCTGACAGCCGGCAGTCGCACCACGATCCGCGTGCCGCCGAGCGGGGCATCGGTGATCGTGAGGGTCCCACCGTGACGCGCGACCACCCTCGCCGCGATCGGGAGGCCGAGACCCGACCCCCGTCGGTTCTCCGATGCGGCACCGCGGAAGAAGGGCTCCAGCGCCGCGGCGCGCTCCTCCTCGGGGATCCCGGGCCCGGCGTCGTCGACGTACAGCTCCACGTGGTCCTCGTGGCTCCGCGCCGCGACCTCGATGCGGGGACCTTCCTCCGGACGGTGGTAGCTGGCGGCGTTGGACAGCAGGTTCGTCACGACGTGGTCCAGCAGGCCCCGGTCGCCCGCGACCGTCGGTAGTGGCCCCCTGGTCAGCTCCTCGTCGAGGCCGAGCTGCTCGGTCGCGGTGTCGACCACCTGCTCGAGGTCGACCGGACGCAGATCGAGCGGCGCACCGCTCGCCCGGATCAGCACGAGCAGGTCGTCGATCAGGCGCTCCAGTCGACCTGCAGCGGCAGCACCGCGCTCGATGAGCAGCTCCTGCTGGGCGTCGTCGCTGATCCGTCCGCTCCCCAGCAGGTCGAAGATCCCCCGCAGACTGGTGAGCGGTTTGGCGAGGTCGTGTGCCATCGCGTGGGTCAGCAGCTCCAGGTCCGCGTACCGCCGCTCGAGGTCGGCCCGGTCACGCTCGAGCGCCGCCTGCCGCTCGCCGACGGAGGTCGCCATCGCGTTGAACGCGGCCGCGAGCTCGCCGAGCTCACCGGGCGCGGTCGCGTCCGCCTCGGTCGCCGCGTCCCCGACGGCGAAGGACCGCACCGCCGTCTCCAGCGACCGCACCGGGCCGGTGATCCACCTCGCTGCGAGGACGGCCAACAGGACAGCCAGCAGGGCGACGGCGAGGCTGGCGACCCACAGGCTGCGGGTCAGCTCCCGCGCGGGCGCGGCCAGGACGGCTCTGTCGACGCTGACGGTGACACCCCAGTCGGGTCCAGCGAGGTACCGCGTCGCCGCGACGACCTCTCCGCCCCCGTCGTCGGACGCGCCGGTGAGCAGGCGTTCCTCGCCCCGCAGCGCGATGGCCCCGGGGGTGTCTGCTGTCCCCGTCGGCTCGACGCAGTCACCGCCGTCGCCGTCGGGGGCCGCGAGCAGCGGCTCGGGTGCGCCGTCGGGTCCCCGCACGTGCACGCAGGTCCGGGTCCCGCGGTCCTCGCCGCCGGTGAGCAGCGCCGCGACCGGCGCGAGGTCGAGCTCGAGCACCGCAGCCCCGATCGGGGTGTCGTCGAGCACCAGGGGGCTGGCGATCAGCCACTGGCGGGCCTCAGCAGCGCCGGTCGTCGCATGGGACGTGCTGCCTGAGGCCGCGAGGTCGAGGTCGGCGACGATCCCCGCGACCACCGGAGGCGTCGGATCGGTGGAGACCACCACCGTCCCGCTCGCATCGGCCAGGCTGATGTGCAGGACCTGCGGCGTCGAGGCCTGGGCGTCGCGCAGGATGGTCTCCAGTCGGGTGAGGTTGGTGCGGTCACCGGCGAGGACCTCGGCGAGGTCGAGCCGGAGCTGGGTCCGGCTCGCCACCAGCCGGGCTGCGGTCATCGGCGCCGCGCTGATGAGCTCCAGCCGGGCGGTCTGGGCGTCGGCGAGCGCATCGAGGTCGGCGAGGAGTCGGTCCGTGAGCGCACGTTCCTGGGTGCCGAGTACGACGACCGACAGGAGCGCGAGCGGCAGCAGGCCAGCCGCCAACAGCACGAGCGTGACCGGCCACACGAGCCCGCGACGGCGCCCTCCTGACCGCTGTTCGTGCTGCCCGCCCACCTGCCCCCCGAACCGGCTCGACGACCCGGATCCTCCGCCGCCCCTCCCGTCGGTGCCGGGCAGCGCGGGACCACACCCGGATCGACCGTAGGCGTCCGACCGCCCAGGCCGGTAGGTGCCACCGACCCGACCTCGGTGTGCTCGGGCGAGTGGTGGGGCGCCGTGGGTAGCCTGCGCGCTCCGGCCCGAGCTGACCGCCGGGCGAGGCAGCGCCGCACCACCGGACCGACCCCGACAGCGAGGTAGCCATGACCGAGGCCAGGCCGGGTCGCCGCTACCTGGTGCGCACCTTCGGGTGTCAGATGAACGAGCACGACTCCGGTCGGGCTGCAGGGGTCCTCGAGAGCCTCGGGTACCGGTCGACCACCTCGGCCGAGGACGCCGACCTGATCCTGCTCAACACCTGCGCGGTCAGGGAGAACGCCGACAACAAGCTCTACGGGACGCTCGGGCACCTCAAGGCCACCAAGGAGCGGCGCCGTGCTGCCGGCCAGGATCTGACCATCGTGGTCGGCGGCTGCCTGGCCCAGAAGGACGGGGCGACGGTCGCCGACCGCGCTCCCTGGGTCGATGTCGTCTACGGCACCCACAACCTGCCCGACCTGCCCAAGCTGCTGGCCCAGGCGGATTCCGCGGCCGTCCCGGTCGTCGAGCTGATCGAGCAGCTCGAGACCTTCCCCTCGGCGCTGCCGGCCAAGCGGGAGGTCCGGCACCATGCCTGGGTGTCGATCTCCGTCGGGTGCAACAACAGCTGCACCTTCTGCATCGTCCCGGCGCTGCGCGGTCCCGAGCGCTCCCGCCCCCCGGCCGAGATCGTCGCCGAGGTCGAGCGCCTGGCGGCCGACGGTGTCATCGAGGTCACCCTGCTGGGGCAGAACGTCAACTCCTACGGCCGCGACCTGTTCGGTGCCAGCCGCTTCGCCGAGCTCCTGCAGGCGCTGGGGGAGGTCCGTGGGCTCGAGCGGGTGCGGTTCACCTCCCCCCATCCGCGGGACTTCACCGAGGACGTGCTGCTGGCCATGGCACGGACGCCGAACGTGATGCCGCATCTGCACCTGCCGCTGCAGTCGGGCTCCGACCGGCTGCTCAGGCTCATGCGGCGCTCCTACCGGCAGCGGCGGTACCTGTCCTTGGTGGAGCGGACGCGCGAGCTGCTCCCGGACGCCTCGTTGACCACCGACATCATCGTTGGGTTCCCCGGTGAGACCGAGGAGGACTTCGAGGCGACCCTCGAGGTGGTGGAGCGCGTGCGGTTCGACCAGGCGTTCACCTTCCAGTACTCGCCCCGCCCGGGGACGCCGGCCGCGGAGCTCGTGGCGTCCTTCGTCCCACCCGAGGTGGTCAGGGACCGCTACGCGCGGCTGGAACCGCTGGTGCGTGCCCACTCCCGGCAGGCCCACGCGCGCCTGGTCGGCACCGAGCAGGAACTGTTGCTCGAATCGCCCTCGAAGACCGACCCATCCCGCTGGTCGGGACGGACCCGCGGCAACCACCTCGTCCACCTGCCGGCCGCCCCGACCGGTACCGACGGCGTGCCGGCCTACGCCCCGGGGGATCTGGTGACCGTGCCCATCACCGAGGCCGCGACCAACTACGCCCTCGCCGGCCCGGTCCAGACCGTGCGGCACACCGATGCCGGGCGTGCGACAGCGGCCGCCATGGCGCGCGGCGAGGGGTGGCGGGACACGACGAGCGGCCCGGCTCCGGGACGCGTCAGCCTGCCGGTGGTGTCCTCCGGCCGGCACTGAGCCGGCTCCCGGCCGCGCCGCCGATACGCGACGGCGGCAGCCGCGAATAGGGGTCGTGAGACGACGGGGGTGCGGGCCCCGAGCGACCCCCATGGGTCGCGTCCCAGACGCGGAGTTGACGGACCGTTCACGTCCCCGACCGCCGTCCGAAGGAGCCGCCCGTGCTCTGGAACCTCGAGAACACCGTTCAGTTCACACCGGCACAGTTCGACCTCATGTCGACGGTGCTGACCATCGGCTACGCGGCCCACTTCGCGGGGCTGGCGTACTTCATCCTGACCCGCAAGAACGTCGCGCCCCGGTACCGCGCCATGACCACGATGTCGGTGGTCGTCATGCTCTCAGCGGCGCTACTGCTGCTGCGGTTGGACATCTCGCTGAACCAGGCCTTCGTCTTCGACGCCGACCAGGGCCTGTTCGTGCTCGGTGACGCCACCTACAACCACGGCTTCCGGTACTTCAACTGGCTGATCGACGTGCCGCTGCTGCTCACCCAGAGCCTCTTCGTGCTCAACATCGCGAAGAAGGACCTGTTCGGCTACCGGTTCAAGATGGGTGCGGCCGGGGCCCTGATGGTGATCCTCGGCTACGTGGGGCAGTTCTACGAGGTGGCGGACCCGCTGGGTGCCCTGATCTGGTGGGGCGTCGCGGCGACCATCCCCTACATCTACTTCTTCGGCATCTTCTGGCGGTTGACCGGTGAGTCCCTGAGCTACCTGCCGGGCCAGGCGAAGTCGACGATGCGCAACATCCGCTACCTGTTCCTGTTCTCCTGGAACCTCTACATCGTCGCCTACATCGTGCCGATGCTCGGTGACTTCGGGCAGAGCGCCGCCGGTGCGGTGACCCGGACGTACCTGTTCACCATCGCCGACGTGCTCTCGAAGATCATCTACGGGATCCTGCTCGGCAAGGTGGCGACCGCGCGCTCGGTCGCCGAGGGCTTCGAGGTCGATGGCTACGAGCACCTCGCCGAGGAGTCGGTCGGCACGGCCTGAGCGCTCGGCTGCCTCGCCTGACCACCCCGACCCGATGGCCGTCCGCACCCCGCATGCGGGCGGCCATCGCCGCGTCCGGCCACCGCGGCGTCCGGCCATGGTGGCGTCCGGCCATGGCCGCGTCCGGCCACTAGCGTCCGGCAACGGACGGAACGAGGGCCGACGATGACGGTACTGGCGGTGGTCGGCCCGACCGCGTCGGGGAAGTCCCGGCTGGCGATGGACGCCGCCGTCGCTCGCACCACCGGCGGCCGACCGACCGAGGTCGTCGCGGTCGACGCCTTCACCGTCTACCGCGGGATGGACATCGGCACCGCGAAGCCCACCGCCGCGGACCGTGCTGCGGTCCCACACCACCTCGTCGACGTGCTGGAGCCCTCGGCGTCGCTCAGCGTCGCCGCCTTCCGGGACCTGGCCCGGGCCGCGATCGCTGAGGTGCGGGATCGGGGTGCCACGCCGCTCCTGGTCGGCGGATCGGGGCTGTACTTCCGGGCTGTGGTCGATCCGCTGCGCTTCCCACCCACCGACGCAGGCGTGCGGGCCCGGCTCGAGCAGCGGTGGGCCGATGATCCGCAGGGTGCCCATGCCGAGCTGGCACGCAGGGATCCGGTGGCGGCAGCCCGGATCACCCCCGGCAACCTCCGCCGTAGCGTCCGGGCCCTGGAGGTCATCGAGCTCACGGGTGAGCGCTTCTCCGCCTTCGACGACAGCTACGGGACCTACCGGTCGATCTACCCCGACCTCGAGGTGGTCCTGCTCGATCCGCCGAGCGACGTGCTGCGCCCGCGGATCGAACGCCGGGCCGAGCGGATGGTCACCGACGGCCTGCTGGAGGAGATGGCGGCGTTGCGCGCCCGCGGCCCCCTGTCGCGGACGGCCGCCCAGGCCATCGGCTACGCCGAGGCGGCCGCGGTCCTGGACGGGGTCCTGCCGGTCGCCGAGCTGCCCACCGCGATCGCGCGGCGCACCTGGCGGTACGCCCGCCGGCAGCGCAGCTGGTTCCGGGCCGACCCCCGGTGCCGGACCCTCGAGCCGGAGGCGGCCCGAGCGGTGCTGCTGGCACGGTGACCGCCTGGCGGGCTTCCGGCGGGGCGGGCGCACGGCCCGTCTCGTGAGGTCGTCGGGCCCGGTCGGCTGACCGCCACGTACCCTGCCAGGATGGAGTTCACCCTCGCCCATGGCACCGCCAACGACTTCGTGGTCCTCACCGATCTCGAGGACCGTCTCGTGCTGCCGGCCGCCCTGGTCCGGGCGCTCGCCGATCGTCGTCGCGGGCTGGGGGCCGATGGGGTGATCAGGATCGGTGCCGGTGACGCCGGCGCCGATGTGTTCATGGACTACCGCAACGCCGACGGCTCCGTCGTCGAGATGTGCGGCAACGGCGTCCGGGTGGTCGCCAAGCACGTCGTCGACCACCACCTCGTCGTCCCCGGCGGGGACGGGGTCGTTCGCATCGGTACCCGAGCCGGCGTCAAGCCGGTCACGATCGTGGACCGGCACGCCGACCGTCGCGTCGCCACCGTCGCCGTCGACATGGGGCCACCGGCGCTGCGGCCCGAGGCGGTGCCCTTCGCCGCCGCCGACCCCGACGCGCCACGCCACCACCTCGAGGTCGACGGCGACGTGGTCGGCTTCAGCGTGGTCTCCATGGGCAACCCCCACGCCGTGCTGGTCGTCGACGACGTGGATGCCGCCCCGGTCCACCGGCTCGGTGCGCGGCTCGAGCGCGATCCGAGCTTCCCGCAGGGGGTCAACGTCGGTTTCGCCGAGGTGGTCGCCGACGACCGGCTCCGGCTGCGGGTGTGGGAACGGGGCGTGGGTGAGACCGCCGCCTGCGGCACCGGCGCCTGCGCGGCCGTGGTCGCGTTGCAGCGCCTGTCCCTCCTCGGGGACGACGTTGCGGTCGAGCTGCCGGGTGGCCACCTTCGGATCGAGCACACGGGTGGCGGAACGGTCACCATGACGGGACCGGCCGTCGAGGTGGCCCGTGGCACCCTGGACGCCGCCTGGCTGGCCGCCGCCGGGTACGACAGCGAGGAGTGACCTCTGGACACCACAGCCGAGCAGCACCTGCCCGACCCGCACGACCTCGATGATCGTGAGGCCCTCGACCTCGATGACGAGGCCACGATCGGCCGCGCCGAGGCTCGCCGGCGGCGCCGTGATGTGCTCACCGACGAGGGTCCCCGTGAGGGCGTGGACATCATCCGTCCCGTCGAGCGCGCGGTCATCGTCGGTGTGCAGTTGCCGGGCGTGACGACGGCCGATCTGGAGGCGTCGCTGGACGAGCTGACCGCCCTGCTGGACACGGCCGGGGCCGAGGTGGTCGAGCGCGTGATCCAACGCCGCGACGGCCCCGACCCCGGCACCTTCATCGGCCGGGGCAAGGTCACCGAGCTCCGGGACCTGGTGGCCGCGGTGGGCGCCGACGCGTTGGTCTTCGATGACGAGCTGACGCCCGCCCAGCAGCGCACGCTGGAGGAACTGGTCAAGCAGAAGGTGCTGGACCGCACGATCGTGATCCTGGACATCTTCGCCCAGCACGCAACCTCGAAGGAGGGCAAGGCCCAGGTGGAGCTGGCGCAGCTGCTGTACCTGCTGCCCCGGTTGCGCGGTTGGGGTGAGGCGTTGTCCCGGCAGGCAGGTGGGCGGGTCGCGGGCGGTGCCGGCATCGGTGGCCGCGGTCCGGGGGAGACCCAGCTCGAGGTCGACCGGCGTCGCATCATGCGCCGCATGCGCAAGCTGCGTGGTGACCTCGAGGACTACGGCCGGATCCGGGCGACCAAGGCAGCCGAACGCGAACGCAACCGGGTGCAGGAGGT
Organism: Nitriliruptoraceae bacterium; assembly: GCA_007131525.1. Classification (GTDB taxonomy): domain Bacteria; phylum Actinomycetota; class Nitriliruptoria; order Nitriliruptorales; family Nitriliruptoraceae; genus T1Sed10-7. Next base: position 11,349 of record SLQK01000203.1, read on the forward strand.
CGCGCTGGTCGGCTACACCAACGCCGGCAAGTCATCGCTGCTCAACCGCATCACCGGCGCGAACGTCAAGGTGGAGGACCGCCTGTTCGCCACCCTCGATCCGACGATCCGTCGCCTGCCGCTCGACGATGGGCGGGAGATCGTGCTCACCGACACCGTCGGGTTCGTCCGCAAGCTGCCCCACGGGCTCGTCGAGGCCTTCACCTCGACGCTGGAGGGCTCGGCGAACGCCGACCTGCTCCTGCACGTGGTCGATGCGTCCCACCCCGAGGCCGAGGCGCAGATCGTGGCGGTGCAGGAGGTGCTCGCGGAGATCGGTGCCGACGCCCGCCCCCAGCAGCTCGTCCTGAACAAGATCGACGCGGCCGAACATGACGCCGTCGCTGCCCTGGCCCGGCGTGTCGAGCTCGAGCTCGGTCAGGAGCCGGTCCTGGTCTCAGCCGCGACCGGGGAGGGCATCGACCGGCTCGTCGAACGCATCACCGCCAGGCTGCCCTCCCTCCGGTTCCGTATCCACGGGCACGTGCCCTACGCCCGGCAGGACCTCGTCGCGCTGGCGCACCGCCAGGGCTCGGTGATCGGGGAGGAGCACACCGAGACCGGCACCACCCTCACCGCCGATGTCGACCGGGACGCTGCGCTCGAGCTGCGCCACTTCCTCGACGAGGACCCCTTCGCTGACGAGCCCGAGGGCTGGGAGGACTGAGCGCCGGCTCCGGTGGCTGCTGGCGTCACGATCACCTGATCTGACGGAGCACCGTGACCACCTTGCCCATCACGCGTGCGTCATCCGCTGCGGTGACGGGGATCGGCTCGTAGGACCCGTTGGCCGGGTCGAGGAACACCTCGCCGCTGCGGGTACGCCGGAAGAACTTGACGGTGGCCTCGCCCTCGATCAATGCGGCGCACATCTCGCCCTGCTCGACCGACGGCTGCTCCCTGACGACCACCAGGTCACCGTCGAACACCCCGGCGTCGAGCATGGAGTCGCCGCGCACCCGCAGCATGAACAGCTGCCCGTCGCCGACGAGCTCCTTCGGCAGCGGGTACACGGCGTCGACGCGCTCCTCGGCCAGGATCGGGCCGCCTGCGGCGATCTCACCCACGAGCGGCACGTGCCGCGCGGGGGAGCGGGGGAGGTCGAGCGCGGTGATCGGGTCCCGCCCGAGCTCGAGCGCCCGGGGCTTCGTGGGATCGCGACGCAGGTAGCCCTTGCGTTCGAGGGACTCGAGCTGACCGTGGACCGACGAGGGGGAGCGCAGGCCCACCGCGTCGCCGATCTCACGCACCGACGGTGGGTAGCCGTGCTCGTCGACGTGCGCGTGGATCATCTCCAGGATCGCTCGCTGCCGCTCGGTCAGTTCCCCGGCGGCATCGGGCGGCGTCGTGGTGACAGGACGCTGGTCGTCGGTCGCCCCGCTGCTGTCGCCGGGTGTGTCGGATCGTGTGCGCCCCATGTCGGACCTCCCGTTGGGTCGAACGCGCGTTCGCTCACCATACCACCTCGCGGCCCGATGGGGAACATCTGTTCGTTCCTGGGCTTGACGTGGGAACGGGTGTTCGGTTGACTGGGACGAACGGACGTTCGGAGCGGTCGCCTTCCCCGCCGCTTCGACGTCGCGCCGGCCCACCCGATGGCCGCGAGGAGCCCAGCGCCGTGAGGAGCCCACGATGATCGCCACCGACACCGCAGCCCGAGTCGGGACCACCCGGCCCCTGCCTGACCCGAGGTTCGTCGACCGGTCGCCGGCAGCGTCCTCGCCGGCAGCGTCCTCGCCGGCACCTGCTCCGCTCCACGGGGCGCCCGAGGTGCCCCGGGCGCCCCGGGGGACCTCCCGGTCGGCTGTCCTGCGGCGCCGGATCGTCGCTCTGGTCGCGCTGGTGCTGCTGGTCACGCTGGCGACGGTCGCAGTGGGGCGCGTCGGTGCCGAGGCGGAGCTCGCCGACCGGGTCGCGGGTCACGAGGTGCTCGCGCCTGGGGACACCCTGTGGGATGTGGCGGTCCGCTCGGCACCCGACGGCGTCGATCCCCGGGACCAGCTGATCGCGATCCGGGAGCTCAACGGCATCGGTGGCGCGTCGGTGGAGGCCTGGACCGTGGTGCTGCTGCCGGCCCGCTGAGCGCTGCGCCGTCCGGGTCCGGCGCATGGCCCGGGTCGGCGGTCTCAGGCGCTCTTCGGCGGCGCCTCCTTCCGGAGGCTGGAGAGCTCGTGCTCGAAGTCCTCGGGCCCCTGGAAGTCCTTGTAGACGCTGGCGAACCGCACGTAGGCGACCTCGTCGAGCTCTCGGAGCTGGGCGAGCACCTGCAGCCCCACCTGCTCGGAGGTCAGCTCTCGCCGGCCGAGGGCGCGCAGCTCGCGTTCGACCGCGGCGGCAGCGGTCTCCAGGGCGGCGAGCTCGACCCGACCCTTCGCGGCGCGCGCCATGCCGTCCAGCACCCTGGCGCGGTCGAAGTCGACGAGCGCGCCGGACCGCTTGCGGACCGACAGACCGGGGAGCTCGACCCGCTCGAAGGTCGTGAAGCGACGCCCGCAGTGACGGCACTCCCGCCGACGCCGGATGGCATCTCCGGCGGGGGTGGGGCGGGAGTCCACGACCCGATCGTCGTCGGTCCCGCAACCGGGGCAACGCACCTGACGACGCTCCTCGTGGGCCAGGCCGCGAACCTAGGTCGGCAGGGCGACGAAGACGAGCATCTGCGACCGCTCCGGCCACCCCACAGAGCCGGGCCGCCCAGGCGGTGCGGTCACGGGCGGACCGGGGCCAGGGTCGGTCGCAGGACACCGAGCTGGGCACCGATCTCGTCGAGTACCTCGAGCACCGCCAGCGTGTCCGCGTGGGTCAGGCACGGGCTCTCCACCAGCCCCGCATCCAGGCACCGGTGCACCTCCCGGACCTCGTAGCGGTACCCGAGCTCGTGACCGTCGATGGGGACCTGGCGGACGGGCCGGTCCCGCTGGTGGATCGTCAGGCTCGGCGCGTGGTGGAAGGGCTCGGCGAGCCAGATGTGGCCATCGACGCCCGCGACGGTGGCCCACACCCCGGATGCGTCGATCATCGAGCACCGCCAGGTGGCGCTGCCCCGCTCGTGCTCGGCGACCACCGCCGCGGTCAGGTCGACCCCGGTGTCGGCGAGCTGGCCCGTGGCCTGGACCCGGTGGGCGGGCCCGAGCAGGTCGTGGGCGAGGGTCGCCGGGTAGACGCCGAGGTCCAGCAGCGCGCCGCCGCCCAACGCCGCCGAGCGCCAGCGCCGTGAGGGATCGCTGTTCAACACCACGCCGAAGGACGCCTGGACGGCGGTCGGGGCACCGATGACACCGGATCCGAGCTCGTCGTGCAGCCGCAGCGTCGCGGGCTGCAGCCGCGTCCACATCGCCTCCGCCACGAACAGGCCGGCGGTCCTCGCCGCCGCGAACACCGCCCGGGCCGCTGCGGCGTGCACGGCGAAGGGCTTCTCGACCAGTGCCGGGACCCCCGCGGCGATGCAGGCGTGCGCATCGAGGTGGTGCCGCTCGTTGGTCGTCGCGATGTAGACCACCTCGACGTCGTCGTGGCGGAGCAGGTCCGCGTGCGGGCTGGCGGCGACGGCGATGCCGTGGTCGGCAGCGAACCGGTGGGCACGTCCCGGGGTCGCCGATGACACCGCGACCACCGAGCCGCCCTCGGCACGGATCGCGTCCACGAAGGCACTGGCGATGATGCCGGTGCCCATGATGCCCCAGCGTCGCGTCATCGTCCGCTCCCTCGTGATGGATGGCTACGGTGGGCAGATGAGCACACCCATCGTCGTGGGACCAGCATCGCTCGGGCTCCGGCTCGGCTCCGACGTGCGCGTCGGCGACGGCTGGGCGGTGCGTGACCTCCTGGTCCCCGATGGTCTGGACGGCCCGCCGGGGATCCTGCAGGGCGGCCTGGCGGCAGGTGTGGCCGCCCCGATCGCCCAGGTGGCTGACACCCTCGGGGTCCCGTTGACCAGCGTCGACGCCCGGCTCCACGCGCCGACCCCGTTGGCCAGCACGGTCCAGGCCAGGGTCCGCCGTTCGGAGGGCGTGGGTCGCTACCAGGTGCAGCTCGACCAGGGCGATGGCCTGCTGGTCAGCGCCGAGGTCGAGTCCGCCGGCTACGACCCGGCGCCGCTCGGCCTCGATCTGCTCGAGCTCGCCTCGGTGCCCTTCCCCGAGGCCGCGCCACAGCGGGAGTACCCGAGCTGCTTCGTGTGCGGCCCCGACCCCGCCCATCCCTGTGGCCTGCGGCTGCACCCCCGGCACGGCCCGGCCGCAACCATCGTGCAGCCCTGGGTGGCGGATGAGGTGTTCGCCGGCGCAGCGGCGGGTGTGGTCGACCCGCTGATCGTCGCCGCGGTGCTCGACTGCCCGACGGTCTGGGCCGGCATGGAGCACCTGCGTGCCGCCGGCTACCTCGGGGCCCTGCTCGCCGGGTTCCGTCTGCGGTTCTACCGTGACGTCCCGCTCGCTGAACCGCTCAGGATCGTCGCCCGCTGCGATGGTCTGGACGGTCGGAAGCTGCGGGCACGGGCGGCGGTCATCGACGAGGACCGCACGGTCTACGCGATGGCGTCCGCGCTGCACATCGCGGTGACCGAGCTGCCCTCCCTGCCAGCGAGGTGAGGCAGCAGCCCGAGCTGGTGGGTCGGCAGCGCAGCGGTCCGGCCGCCACACTGGAGGCGGACCGGCCGACAGGCCGGCCGGCGACCGCGGAGGGATCAGCGTGGATCGGCATGACGACGGCGCGAGCGCGGAACGCCACGCGCTCGACGAGCTGGCCAGGGCGCTGGCAGACGGCCGGCGGCCGGCAGTGGTGCTGTCCGGCGCCGGGATCTCGCTGTCGAGCAACATCCCCACCTTCCGGGGCAGCGAGGGGCTGTGGGCCCGCTACGACCCGTTCGAATACGCGACCATCGATGCCTTCGAGGCCGACCCCGCCAAGGTGTGGCAGCTGCTGTGGGAGCTCGACGAGGTGCTGCAGGCGGCCGAGCCCAACCCCGCCCACCTCGCCATCGCGGAGCTGCAGGACCTCGGCGCGGTGTCCTCGGTGATCACCCAGAACGTCGATGGCCTGC
>SLQK01000120.1 GCA_007131525.1 Nitriliruptoraceae bacterium
ATCTGCCCGCGGCCGAGGCGGTCCGTCGGGCCCGAGCGGGGCGAGTTGCAGCGGCTATCTGCTGTTACTCGCCTCCACCTCCCCCGGCGCCTCCCCCGGCGGCTGCCCCGTCACCAGCCGGGTCGGCCGGATGGTGCGCGGGACCCGGCGTTCGCAGGTCCTGTGACCGTGCGAGCGGCGCTGCCCTCACCCGCCGATGTACCGGGGAGCGGGCAGGCCCAGCTCATCCGCCCGCGCGGTCAGGGCAGCGCCGATCCGGGCCAGGAGCGCGCGCTCGTCCAGCAGGTCCTCGGCGGTGACGTACATCAGCCGGATGCCCGCCATCGTGAGTTCCTCGTCGCGGACCCGGTCGCGGCTGCGGCCGGCCTCGGTCGCATGGTCCGCCCGACCCTGGTACTCGATCGCGAACCGCAGGGTGCGGAAGTAGGAGTCCAGGCAGTGCCGTGGCGAGATCCAGACCTGCAACTCGGCAGGTGGATCGAAATGGGACAGGATCCGGGCCAGAGCGCGCTCGCCGTCACCGGTCGCCAGGCTGGCATCCATCTCGAGGAGCTCGCCGAGCAGGCCACGACCCGAGCCGTTGGCCCGGACGAGCCGCAGGCGCTCGGCCCTGACCTTGAGCTGACCCGGGCGCAGGCGATCGGTCCAGCGCAGGCGGTCATGCGCCAGGCGCAGCGCCCTCGGCTGGAGGCCCGACGAACGAGCGGCTGCCTCGACGAGCGCGTCGGCGGCGTCCGCGATCCGCACCTCGCCGAGGTGCCACACGGACCGGTCCGGGTCCGGGTCGATCCTGACGCCGAAGTCCACGCCGGTCACGCGTCGGCCACCCGGCACCACGACGTGGAAGCCGGGGCCGAGGTCGACGGCCTCAAGGTCGAGGAGGCCGAGGGCGGCCGGGCCCGTCAGGGTCGCTCCCGTGCCGCTGCGCAGCGTCGCGGCGATGGCGCGTTGGTGCGGATGAGCGGCACCGCCGCGCACCCGGTAGACCCCGCGAAGGAGGCGCTCGAACCGGGAACCGGCGAGCAGGTGGTCGGCGTCGAAGCGCCCGACCAGGGTGACCAGCTGGCGCCGGGCGAGCAGGCCGTGTTGGGCGCTGCACAGACGGTAGACATCCTCGGGTGGCTGCATGGTCGACAGTCTCGCCGACCTCGGCCAGCTCGTCCGGATCGGTTCGGCTCTCCTGTGGATAGCCGGTGCCGCTGGCCCCGGCCAGCCTCGGTCCCTTGCGAGAAGCAGCAGCTATCGGCTGCAAGTCGACGGCTGTGCGGACCCTCGGGCGGCCGTCGGCCTCCCACCTGCGAGAAGCAGCTGATAGCTGCTGCTTCTCGCAGCTGAGGGGTGCGGGTGAGCGACGGCCGGCCGACCGTGCGGCCGACCGCGCGGGTGAGCGGCGGCCGGCCGACCGCGCGGCCGACCGCGACAGCCGACCGCGCGGCCGACCGCGACAGCCGACCGCCCCAGCCCGGGCTGGGTCAGGGCTGGATCATCGCGGCGTCGGTGTAGCGCACCGCCGAGTCCCACAGCATCCACTCGTTGATCCCGGCGTCGTAGGTCGCCCGGATCTGGTCGCGCACGTACTCGACCCGGTTCGGGTGGCCGAGCCGGATCGGCCAGTTCGAGTCCTCGAGCCACGGCACGACCCGCGCCCGCTTGCCCTCGGTCACCTCGAGCCAGACCTGGAGGTTGTTGTAGACGATGTCGTAGGGCTGCAGCAGTGGGTTGGCGACGTCGTACTCGCCCGGTCCCCAGTGGGACGGGTAGATCATCGGCGAGACGTAGTCCAGGACCGTGGCCAGCCGCTCGACGTCCTGGCCCACCTCCCAGGGCCGATCGGCGGAGACGCCGTACAGCGACGCGCCATGCTGGACGCCGAAGGGGGCGAGCCGCTCGTCGGCCAAGCGGGTGAAGGCGTAGATCTCGTCCTCGACGCTGCCCTCGAGCCCAGGGATCCGCATGTTGTCCAGCGGGCCGTCGGGCTTGCGGAGGTAGTCCCAGAGGATGTGGTCCACACCCATCGCGGCCGCCTCCTCGGCGATCGCGATGTTGTACTCCTGGATCTCCGGGTGGGCGAAGTTGGCGAAGCCGTTGTAGCGGCCGGTGTAGAAGTCGCTGCCGTCGGCGGTCTGGATCGCGTAGTCGCGCTCGTCGTTGGCCCATGCCCATGGTGCCAGGACGGGGTCAGCGAAGGCGACGATCCGACCGATGACGGGCACACCGAGGGCGTGCAGTTCCTGCACGGCGGCCTCGAGGTCGATCCGGCAGTCGGGGGTGTCGGCACCGATCATCTGGGCGAACTCGTTCTCGGTGGCGAAGCCGACCTTGCCGGTCTCGTCCTTGAGATCCAGTTGCACGGAGTTGATGCGGCCCGCCTCGATGGAGGCCATGACCGGCTCCTTCAGGCTCGGCGACACCCAGCCGCAGAAGGACACGTGGACGCTGCGCACCTCGTCGACGGTCGCGCGCGACGGCACGACGACGAACCCGCCCATCTCGTCGGAGGTGCGGTTGCCGGCGGCGTCGGTGGCGGCCACGACCAGCTCGCCCTCGGGCGGGCCGTCGAGCTCCACCTCGAAGCTGCCGTCGGCGCCGGCGGTGACCTCGATCGAGCCGACCGTGACCACGGCGCCGGCCTCGGTCACGCCCGAGATCGTGACGGGCTGGCCGGCGACCAGCCCACCCTCGGGGACCGCGACCTCGAGGTCGGGCGGGGTGGCGTCGACCTCGAAGGCCCACCGCTCCAGCAGCTCCGCGTCGGTGTCGGCGTCCTCGTCCAGGGCGCTGGCCGGGTCGACCTCGACCACCTCGGCGTCGTCCTCCCCCGTGGCGTCGGGGTCGGGCAGCGGCACGCGCACCACCGCGAGCTCGTAGGCCCCGTCCTCGAGTTCGCCCGGGCTCCAGGTCAGCCGGGTGTCGCCATCGCGGTCGGCCGCGTCCGTCACGTCGTCGGTGTCGAGCAGGAGCCGGATGTCATCGAGGTGGAGGACGGCATCGGTGTCCGCGTCGTCGTCGGTGTCGGCGGCCAGCGCGGCCTCGATCTCCACACGCAGCTCGGCGAGCGCCTCGGCGTTGTACAGCGCCCCGTTCTCCGGTCCCGAGATACTCAGCTCGCGGGCAGCGAAGGGGTCGTCGCCGGAGCACGCGGAGAGCAGGAGCGTGGCGGCGGCGAGCAGGGCAGCGGGCAGGAGCACGCGGGTGCGGTGGATCACGGTGACGTTCCCCCCGGGGGAGCCGGACGACGGCCGGCCGGCGTGGGTCAGGGGCGCAGGCGGGGTGCGCGGGGCGGGAACGGTACCGTGCTGGCGTCATCCAGCGGACCTGTCCGGGGGGTCGAAACCCGTGCCAACGCCACCTCTACGTCGCCGATCGGTGCTCCGCGCCGCCGGCGAACCCACGACGTCGAGCGGGGGCCGCACAGCGGTGCTGGCCTCCCTCGTCGCCCTCGCTCTCCTCCTCGCCGCCTGCGGGTCGGGTGACGACCCCGCGTCCGATGACGAGGCGGGAGACCCCACCGAGGAGGTCGAGGACGGCGACGGTCTGGAGGATCCGGCTGACGACGGCACCGAGGACGACGACGCCGAGGTGGACGACGACGCCGACGGCACCGAGGAGGAGGCGGCAGCCGAACCCCCGGTCGATCCGGCCGAGGTCGGCGCCAACGAGCTCGGGGTCGTCCCCGTCGTGATGTACCACCAGCTCCGTGAGGACGGTGGCAGCGTCTACGACATGACCGAGGAGGAGTACCGCCAGGAGCTGGAGTGGCTGTTCGACAACGGCTACCGGCCGATCACCACCACCCAGCTCGCGCGGGGTGACATCGACGTCCCGGCCGGCACCAAGCCCGTGGTGCTCACCTACGACGACTCCACCACCTCGCAGGCCCAGCTGACCGAGGACGGCGAGCTCGACCCGACCACCTCGCTCGGGATCCTGGTCGAGATCGCCGCGCGCTACGACGACGTGGAGCCGCGGGCGTCGGTGTACGTCATCTCCGGGTCGCTGTTCGGCGGCACCCCTGCCGGTGAGCGGGTCCTCGAGGTGCTGCACGGCCACGGCATGGAGATCGGCAACCACACCCACACCCACCCCAACCTGCGCGGGCTCGCACCCGCCGAGGTGCGCGACGAGCTCGCGACCAACGTGGCGGTCGTGACCGAGCTGGTCCCCGACGCCGAGGTGGTGACGCTGTCGCTGCCGCTCGGTGTCTGGCCCGAGGACCGGTCCCTGGCGATCAGCGGGTCATCGGACGCGGGGAGCTACGAGCACGAGGGCATCCTGCTGGTCGGTGCCAACCCGGCGCCATCGCCCTTCCACGCCGACTTCGACCCCCTGGCCATCCCCAGGATCCGTTCCAACGTCGACCCCACCGCGGAGCTGGAGTCGGCGTGGTGGTTCGGGGTCATCGAGTCCGGCGGCACCAACGCCCCCTACGTCTCCGATGGCAACCCCGACACGATCTCCTTCCCGGCGGAGCTGGCCGACCGGCTGGATCCCGCCCACGCCGATCGCGCCAACCCCTACTGACCCATCCGGGCGCAGCCGCTCGCAGCGCTGCCAGCGTCCCCGCCCCCGCCCCCGACCCGATCCGGAGCGCGACCAGTGCACAG
>SLQK01000096.1 GCA_007131525.1 Nitriliruptoraceae bacterium
ACAGCACCAGCACGAGCCCGAGCCCGACCAGCGCGCTGAGCGCTCCGGACGGGCCGACGAGCGCCCATGCGACCGCGGACACCGGCAGGGCGAGCAGCGCGATCGTCAGCACGGCAGCGCGTACGAGACGCCGCTCAGCGGCCCCTGGCGCGGGATCGCGGACGGTGTCGACGGCGGCGCGGGCAGGCGTCCCCGCGGACCGGAGGGCATCAGGCGCCACGCAGGTCGCCTCCTGGCACCGGACCGGAAGGGCCGGCAGGCCCGGCCGCATCCTCGGCATCCATGCGCTGGCTGCGGAGCCAGACCAGGTACATGCCTGCGGCGTAGCCGACCAGCGCACCGACCACGGTGCCCCACGGGGCCGAGCCGAGGGTCCGGTCCACCAACCAGCCGACCCCGCCCCACAGGACGACGGCGACGATCAGCTCGAGCTGCATCATGTGCGCGTGGTCGAGCCCCCGCCACATCGACGCGCTGCGGGCGCGGTCCGCTGCCGCGCTGGCCTCCGACCCGGCACCTAGGCCACGCGCGGGACGCGGTGGCGCAGGCGGGCGCGCATCGGAGGGCGACATCGGTGATCGATCCAAGGTCGTGGAGACGGGTGCGCAGGCGGGGAGAGCCCCGCCGCGCCCGAGCGGCCCGGACGCTAGCAAGGTGCCAGCGGGACCGCCAAAGGCGGACGGCCACGCACCACGGGGGAGGTCGACACCGCACGCCGGGTGTCCCCGGACGGACTCGCCGGGCACCCGCCAGGGCCCGCCAGATGGCGTCAGCGGGCGTCGGTGCCGGTGCGCTCGGCTGTGACCTCGGTCCCCGTCGGTGGGACCTCCGCGGCCCGCGGTCCACCGACCGGTCGCGTCCCGAGGGCCGTGAGCACGACGCCCAGGGCACCGGCCACCACCAGCCACGGCAGCAACCGCTCCCAGGCGAGGAAGGCCGGGCCGACCGACCCGAAAGCGATCACCCCCGACCAGTAGTACAGCACCAGCACCGCACGCCGGTGGGAGTGCCCGAAGGCCAGGAGCAGGTGGTGCAGGTGACCCAGGTCGCCGGCGGTGACGGGTCGTCTCGTTGCCAGGCGCCGGACCACGGCGAAGGCCGAGTCGAGGAAGGGGACCGCCAGGACCAGCACCGGCACCAGCAGCGGGATCGAGCCGAAGAAGTCGGTGTTGGTCGGCGCCGTCGTGCGCCCGACGTAGGAGATCATCGCGACGCCGAGCAGCAGGCCCAGCAGCTGCGAGCCGGTGTCGCCCATGTAGAGGCGCGCGGGGTGCCAGTTGTGCGCCAGGAACCCGACGCTGACGCCGATCACGATCGCCCCGACCAGGGTGGCCGAGCTCAGGCCACCGAGCTGGTTGTGCCCGGCGAACACCAGGAAGGCCACGGCGGCGATCGTGGCCACCCCGGCCGCCAGGCCGTCCAACCCGTCGATCAGGTTGACCGCGTTGATCATCGCGACCAGGGCCAGCACCGTCAGCGGCAGTCCGAGGTCGCTGGACAGCGCGATCACCCCGATCCCGGGGACCCAGAAGTGCACCAGCTGGACACCGAACACCACGACACCCAGGGCGGCCACGATCTGTCCGGCCAGCTTGACCGGTGGCGGGAGGGGCCGCAGGTCGTCCAGGACCCCGATGACGACGATGACCACCACCCCGACCAGCAGCGCCAGCGGCTCCGAGGTTGACTCGAACAACGGCGCGAAGGCGGGCAGCACCCAGGCGAGCGCGAGCGCCGCCATGACACCCAGCGCCATCGCCAGCCCCCCCATCGTGGGGACGCCAGGTCGGTGATCGGTCACACCGGTGTCGGGGGCGCGCTCGATCGCACCGATGCGTCGTGCCATCGATGCCACCATCGGCGCCATGGCCGCGGTGACGACCACGGCGAGCGCGGCGACGGCGAGGTGGGGGAGCACCTCAGCCGGCCTGGTCCGGCGAGCGGGTCCCGCCCTCGGGGTAGGCGGGGAAGCGGGCCACGAGCTCGGTGACCTCGGCGCGCACGGCGCGACGTTCGGCGTCGTCACCGGTCAGGGCGCGATCGATCAACCCTGCCACGACGCTGAGCTCCGTGGGTCCCATGCCCTGGGTGGCCACCGCGGACGTCCCGGCCCGGATGCCCGAGGCGACCGCCGGCGGGTTGGTGTCGAAGGGGATCGCGTTCTTGTTCAGCACGATGCCCGCGGCGTCGCACCTGGCCTCCGCCTCGGCCCCCGTGAGCCCCTTGGTGGTGACATCGGCCAGGAACAGGTGGGTGTCGGTCCCGCCCGCGATGACCCGGTACCCCCGCTCACCCAGGCCCTCGGCCAGGGCCCGAACGTCATCGAGGATCCGCTGCGCGTACTCCTTGAACGACGGCTCCATCGCCTCCTTCAGCGCCACGGCCTTGGCGGCGATGACGTGCTCCAGCGGGCCGCCCTGGGTCCCGGGGAACACGGCCTTGTCGATCGACCTCGCCCACCGCTCGTTGGCGAGGATGATCGCGCCGCGGGGTCCGCGCAGGGTCTTGTGGGTGGTGAAGGTGACGATGTCGCAGTAGGGAACCGGGCTGGCGTGGACCCCACCGGCCACCAGGCCGATGAAGTGGGCCGCGTCGCACATCAGCACCGCGTCCACCTCGTCGGCGATCGCGCGGAACGCCTCGAAGTCCAGCTGTCGGGAGTACGCCGACCACCCGGCGATGATCAGCTTCGGTCGGTGCTCGAGGGCGAGATCGCGCACCTGGTCCATGTCGATCACCTCGGTGTCCTCACGGACCCCGTAGGAGACGACGTCGAACCACTTGCCGGAGAAGTTGATGGGCATGCCGTGGGTCAGGTGGCCACCGTGGGGCAGCGACATCGCCAGCACCTTCTCGCCCGGCGCGACGGTGGCGAAGTAGGCCGCGATGTTGGCGCTGGCGCCGGAGTGCGGCTGGACGTTGGCGTGGTCGGCGCCGAAGACCTGCTTGGCGCGGTCGATGGCGAGCTGCTCGAGGGGGTCGATGACCTCCTCACAGCCGCCGTAGTAGCGCTTGCCGGGGTAGCCCTCGGCGTACTTGTTGGTCAGCACCGAGCCCTGGGCCGCGAGCACCGCGGGGGAGGCGAAGTTCTCGCTGGCGATCAGCTGGAGACCGGAGCGCTGACGTTCGAGCTCGGCCAGGAGCCCCTCGGCCACCTCGGGATCGGTGGCGAGCAGCGCATCGAAGTCGGGACCCCAGAAGGTCGTCACCGTGAGCCTCCATCGACGGCAGGTCGCATCGCACGCCCGGCGGCATGCGGCACCAGGCTACTGCTCCTCGTCGCTCCCGTCGCCTGCCAGCGTGGCGGCGGCCGCCAGCGGATCCACCCGTCCCTCGGCCACATCCAGCGCGAGCTCGGTCGGGATCGCGCCTTCCCGGAGCACCTTCGGCACCTCGCGGGTCAGGTCGACGATCGTCGAGGTGGCACCCTCGGGCCGGTCCCCACCATCGAGGTAGGCCGCCACCTGCTCCCCCAGCTGGTCCCGGGCATCCTCCACCGAGCGGGGGGCCTCGCGGCCGGGGGCGTTGGCAGCGGTCACCGCGAGCGGTCCGACGGCCGTGATGACCTCCAGCGTCGCCTCCTCCAGGGGCATCCGGACCGCGACGGTGCCGTCGGCCTCCCCGATGTCCCAGGTCAGGCGGGGCTGCGCGTGCAGCACCAGCGTCAGGGGCCCGGGCCAGAACGCGGCGACGAGGTGATCCGCGGCGCTCGGCACCGTGGCGGCGAGGCCGGCCAGCTGCTTGGGCGACCGCACCATCACCGGTAGGGGGATCGCCCGGTCCCGTCCCTTGGCGGCCAGCAACGCGGCGGTGGCATCGGTGGAGAAGGCATCGGCGGCGATGCCGTAGACCGTGTCGGTGGGCAGGACCACCACCTCACCCGCCAGGAGCAGCTCGGCGGCGCGGGCGATCGCCGCTGCACGGGGCTCGTCGTCGACACCGTCGGTCGCGTCCAGGAGCTCGCTCATGGGGCGAGCCTACTCATGCCTCACCGACCACCCGGCTCCGCTCCTGGACCCCTCCCGGCCGCTCCTCGCCCTCCCGGGCACCACCAGCGAAGCCCATAGACGTGCCGACGACGGCGCGGTCCCGACCGGCGAGATCGGCGACCAGGTGCACCTGCCGCAGCCCCGCCGCGCGCGCGGCCGCACAGGCCGACGGGCCGCGGCGATCATCGATCTCGACCACGACCGCGCCCCCGGGACGCAGCCACCTCGGCGCTGCGGCCAGGAGCCGGTCCACGACCTCGTGCCCGTCGGGGCCGCCGAACAGGGCCCCGGGGGGGTCGTGGTCGGCCACCTCGGGCGCCAGCGCATCGCGGTCACCGCTCGGGAGGTAGGGAGGGTTGGCGACGAGCACGTCCAGCCGGCCCCGCAGCCGAGCGGGCAGCGGAGCCAGCAGATCGCCCTCGAGGACCTCGCCGCGGCCGGTGGTGCCGGCAGCGACCATCACCCCTGCCAGGTTGCGGCGGGCCAGGGCGACGGCGGAAGGGTCGCGGTCGGTCGCGTACACCTCGACGTCGGGAACCTCGGCGAGCAGGCTGCAGGCGATCGCGCCGGTGCCGGTGCAGGGCTCGGCCACCACCGGGGCCG